>CAMAUE010000126.1 GCA_945861245.1 Singulisphaera sp. GP187 | reverse complement strand
CATGAGAGACATCCGTGAGATCAGCAACCGACCTCTGCATGTCAGAAAGCGACGTACAGCAAGTCGATGGCCATGACTCACAGATATGGAGAAGGCCGCTATAGCGCAAGCCCCTCAAACTGCCCAGTTATGCGCGCTGGCCGTGGGGGCCAGACGGCGTTCCATTGATGCTGAAAATCGTCCATAACAAAAAGTGGGATTGGTTGGTTCGTGAAAAAGCGCTCGTGGCGATCAGCGAACACGGCCCAGCGGATCAAGCTGGCCCGGTTTTGCGGAAGGCGCTCACGGGCCCGAATGACGCCATGCTGCGAATGGCCGCTACCTGGGGCGTGGTACGTCACCGGCTGATTGATATGCTTCCAGAGTTAGAACGAATCACACGAACGGAGAACGAGGAGGATTTTCTTGTCGGCGCCGCTCTTCGCGCATTTGTTGCCTTGGCCGATCAACGTGATACCGAAAGATTGCTTTTGCAGTTGCTCAATCCGAAAGAAAACAGAATCCTACGATGCATCGCGGCGGATGCGGCGGGGAGCGCGGGCTACCGAAGTGCCGTTCCCCTACTTCTGCCGATGCTCGACGAACCCGCTCCTGTCATCGCCCGATACGACCCCCGTATCACCGCCGACCATGCACTACGCATCCTTGCGAAGCTTCCCAATGGCGTTGGTTATGAGCCGGCACGGAGGAACAGCGACACTTGGCGAACTTGGTGGGCGAAAAACGCGAAATCGTCTTAACGATGGCCGTGGCGAGCCTAGCCGCGTAAGCGGCAGGTTGAATCGATGATCGTAGGTTCAACCCGCCGCTTACGCGGCTAGGCTCGCCGGGCGCTGGTGCTTGCGGTGACTGCGTCGAAGTTCCCGTGTGCGACGCTGGCGCGAGGCGGACCTCATTTCTCGTCGCGATCTGCGGGTAGGATGACAAAGTGACCAAGGCCGCGCGGTTGGATGGCGCGAAAATGGCGTTGGTCCACCGTGAAGATTCGGCCGATTTGCATTCTCTCCGCAACTGCGACCACGGACGCATCTGCCAGGCCCAGCGGAAGGTCTCGGTATTGCGCGATCAGTTCTCGGCACCGCGTCACGTCAATGGAACTCAGGCCAACCAAAGTGAATGCGCCGGCTTCCAAGCTTTCCACGAACTCAAGTGCAGCATCCGTGCCGAGCAGTCAACAAATAATCGATCTCGGCCAGCAGCACGACCGGTAGAAACAGCGGACCACGCTCGGTTTCCACGCACGATCGGCAGGCGGCATGATGCTCGTCATCCGCATCGTACAACGCATACACGGCCCCAGTATCGCAAACTACGGCCATTGCTTGTCCTTCACGGCTTCGCGCAACAAGGCGCGGGCTTGCACGGAACCTTTGCCGTCGCCGCTATGGAACTTGCCCATGCCTTTAGGCAACGGCCTATTCGATTGAACGTAGACGGAGAGTGCTTCGCGAACAATGTCCGTTTCGCTCCGATCCTGTGCCACGGCCAGGCGGCGGATTTCGTCGGCGATGCTGTCGTCGAGTTGTACCAACATGTCGGTCATGGTTTCATTCTCCTCATAAAACCATTGTACCGAATCGCTATCGCATGGCCTTCGTTAGCCGGACGCACAACCAACGGATACTTCATTTTCGCTTTGTGCCTCCGGTTTACCTTTACGGAATCTGCTTGCAATGCAAACCGGCACTCGCTACGAGGCCATTGCTGATGTCCTACGAGGAGGCCGTGATGGTTGATCCTGGGTTTAAATATGAGACCGCTGTTGACGCCGACGGCACGGTGACATTGAAACTGCCGTTGCCTCCGGGTACGCGCGTCGAAATTGCCGTTCTGGCGAGGGAGTTGGATGGGTTGAGCGATCTGGTCGAGGCGTCCGCAAGCAGCACGGAGTTCTGGAACAATCCCTGGGACGACGAGGATTGGAACTGAGCAACGGAAACTCCACCATCGCCTGCGCGATCTGCTAACTGCACAGCAAGCCTTGCCGAATTGCGCCGCTCTCATAACTATTCCGCATGAAAAAACTCAGCGCGCAGCAGAAGTTTCTCCACAAAATCAGCCACAAGCGGATTGATCCGCCGGCGGCGTCCGCCACGACGGACGTCACGACGCTCGTCGAAGAACTGTTCCTCTCCTACAACGCCGGGCGCATGCGCGAAGCGTGTCGGCTGTTCACGTCGAAGATGCTCGCGGACAACGTCACCGTCGGCCTATCACTGTCCGGTGCGTTGACGCCCGCGGGTATCGGCATGTCGTGCCTGGTTCCATTGATCGAGGCCGGCTTCGTTGACTGGATCATCTCCACCGGCGCGAATCTCTATCACGACACGCATTTCGCGCTCGGCATGGATATGCACCAATCACGGCCCGGACTCGACGATCTCGCCTTGCGCGAACATCAAGTCATTCGCATTTACGACATCATCTTCGACTACGAAAATCTGCTGGGCACCGATCGCTTCTACCGTCAGCTCTGTCGTAGCGAACCGTTTCAGAAAACGTTCAGCACGGCGGAGTTTCATTACCTTGTAGGCAAATACCTCGCAAAGCGTGAGGACGATCAGAAGGCCAAGCACCGTAGCTTCGTCGCGGCGGCATATCGTGCCGGTGTGCCGATCTTCACCTCGTCGCCCGGCGATAGCTCGATCGGCATGAACCTGGCCGCGCTGCAGCTCGAAGGCTCGAAGCTGCAGATTGATCCGCTGCGCGACGTCAACCAGTCCGCGGGCATCGTGTGGAATGCGAAGAAGAACAAAGGCCGAAGCGGGGTCTTCATTATCGGCGGCGGGTCGCCCAAGAACTTCATCTTGCAGACGGAGCCGCAGATTCAGGAAGTGCTCGGCCTCGACGAAGCCGGGCATGACTACTTCCTGCAAGTGACCGACGCTCGGCCCGACACCGGCGGGCTATCTGGTGCGACGCCTCAAGAAGCGATGACGTGGGGCAAAGTCGATCCCAATCAGCTGCCCGATACGGTGACGTGCTATGTCGATTCGACGGTGTTTCTGCCAATCTTAACGGTCTACTCGCTCGCAAACCACGAGCCGCGAAAACCGAAGCGATTGATGGATGGCATGGAAGATTTGACGAAGGCGTTGGAGGCGGGGTATCTAAAGAATCGCAAGAAGAACCGGAAGGAATGAATCGCGTTTTCCGCTTGCGGCTTAGCGCTCGATGACTCCCGCGCGATCGCTACGCCGCCAGCCGAGGAAACAGCTTCGCCAATTCGTCCAGCGAGCGTTCGGTCGCGCCTTGCTGCGACAGCACAAAGCGCCGGGCGGCGGCGCCGAGGCGTTGGCGTTCATTGGCGTCAGCCAGCAAGCGCAGGATCGTCGCCTCCAACTCGTCGGCGTTGCGCACCTGGATGGCGGCGGCGCTGGCTAACAAATCGGCGACGGTCTGCTTGAAGTTCCAGGTGTGCGGGCCGAAACAAACCGCCGCTCCGTAGGCCGACGGTTCGATCATGTTCTGGCCGCCTCGTTTTCCGTCGAGACTCCCGCCAACGTAAGCGACATCCGCCAGGCCCCAAATCGCACCGAGTTCGCCGATCGTGTCGATGAGCAGGATGGCCTCGCAAGAAGGCGGGGATGCCAGGGCCGAACGCCGCACGAATGGCAATCCGCTATTCGCAAGCAGCCTTGCAACTTCGTCGAAGCGCTCGGGATGGCGTGGCACGACGATCAGTCGCAACTGCGGGAAGCGTGCTTTCGCATTGCGATAGATTTCGATAGCCAGCGATTCTTCCGGGTCTTGCGTACTGCCGATGACCCAGACAAGTTCGCCGGGCGCGATGCCGACCAGATCGCGCATGGCCAGCGTCTTGACGTTAGTGCGATCGGTGTTGACGCCGTCGTACTTGATGTTGCCGGTAACGACGACGTTTGCGGCTCCGAGTTGCTGATAGTGCGTGCGGTATTCGTCGTTTTGCGCGCCGATCCAATCGACCTGGGCGAACAGGCTCGCTACTAGCGAGCGAAATGTCTGAAACCGCTTCGCACTTCGCGGGCTCATTCGAGCGTTGAGGATCGCGACGGCGACGTTCTGTTTTTTTGCGGCGCGGATAAAGTTCGGCCAAAGCTCGCCTTCGGAAAGCACAACGAGCGTCGGTCGAATCGTATGCAGGGCGTTGGCAACGGCCCAGGTGAAATCGAAAGGCCAATAGACGACGGGCAGGTCGGTGAAGTGTTTGCAAGCTTCGTCATGGCCGGTAGCCGTGGTCGTGGAGACGACGCACTGCCAATCGGGAAAGCGTGTTCGGAAACGCGCGACGACTTGCCGCAGCAGGTGAATCTCGCCGACGCTGACGCCATGAAACCAAGCGGTTGGCCTATCGTTGGTGAGACGCGGATGGTCGGCTCGTCCCAGCCATTTTGCGACCAGGCCGCGCGCTGGCTTCTTGCGAATCCACGCCTGCCAGCACAGCCAGGGCGTCATCGCGAGCCAGGCGAGGACATAAATGAAATTAAGGAGGTAACCCATGGCTCCGTTTGTACCGCGCTGCGTGAATTGAGTAAAGGCGGAGTTCAAAATCCTATCGCAACGCAATAGTAATGTCCGCAACCATTTCCCTATGCCTTCTTCTTGAACCCTTTTCGTCATGGGTGATTCGTGGCTGGGCGCTGCGGGCTTTTTGGGGTAGCTTCGTCCTTGCCAACGGGGCCAATCGAGGGACCGATCGCGGCTAGAGTGCGGCGCTGATGGCCACGCCAGTGTCGATGATGATGCGCCAGTCACTCGTCATGGAGAAGTGTCTCCAGAATTTACGGAGTCAACCCGCGTGCTTCTGCGGTGTGGCCCATGTCGTCCATGATTTGCGATAGCGAACGCGTGGGGTTGACGGTCAATTCACGCAATCGAAGCTTCAAAAGAAGGCGCAGTTTTCGACGCTGCTCTTCCGTTGCGTCAAAATAGACGCGGGCGGTATCGGGATCGACATCTATGGATATGGTCGCATTCGACATGAACACCTCCCGGGCAGTTGGTAATGTGTATTGTAGGTACATCCTTCATCTATTGCACTGGTGGAAAATCTTCGCAATCGCAATAATGATAGTGGTGGCCCCACTCGCATCCCAGCGTTATGGAGGAAACCGCCATGTCGTCAGCCGCGCTTCGTCTGGATTTCGTGCAACCGGGTATCGCCCGCATTACGTTCGATCAACCGAGCAGCCGGGCGAACACGCTCAATCAGAACGTACAGACCGAGTTCGAGGGCGTCCTTGCCGAACTTGAGAAAACTACCGACTTGCAGGGTGTTATTCTGTGCAGCGGCAAGCCGGGCATGTTTATTGCCGGGGCGGATTTGAAGGAACTCGCGAACTTGAAGCCCAGCGCGACGGACGCTCTCGCTTTGACGTTGCGCGGGTTAGGCTTCATCGGCCGATTCGAGAAGCTGCCGTGCCCGACGGTCGTGCTGATCGATGGCGCGTGCATGGGCGGCGGGACGGAGGTATCGCTGGCGTTCGATTATCGCCTCGCGGGGACCCATCCCAAATGTGAGATTGGGCTGCCCGAGACGAAGATCGGCATCCTGCCAGGCTGGGGCGGGACGCAACGATTGCCGAGGGTGATTGGGCCAAGCCTGGCGGTGGAGTTTATCTGCACTGGTGAAGCCGTAAAGGCGGGCAAGGCACGCGAACTGGGCATCGTGTGGGATGTTGTGCCATCCGAAAAGATGCTCGACGAAGCCCTGCGCTTGCTTGCCATGACGCGAGCCTCCGGCGACTGGAAGCGCGAACGGCAGAAGAAACAGCAACCCGTCGGGCTTTCCGCGGATCAATTGACCTACACGTTCGGCGTAGCCCGGGCGCAAGTCTTGGCGAAGACGAAGGGCCATTTCCCCGCACCGTTGGCGGCGCTCGACGCCATCGCCAAGGGCTGCAACCTGCCGCTCGAGGAGGGGCTGAAGGTCGAGACCGAGCACTTCCTGCCGCTGGTCGGCAGCACCATTTCGCGCAATCTCATCGCGATCTTCTTCATGAACCAGCGTCTCGCCAAGGACACTGGCGTGGCCGACGCCAGCGTGCAACCGCGTGAGTTGGGCCGCGTCGGCGTCATCGGCGCTGGCATCATGGGCGCGGGCATCACCGGAGCGCACATCCGCAAGGGCGTCGCAACCACACTGAGCGACGTGTCCCAGGAAGCCGTGGCGAAGGGCGTCGGCGCGATCATCAAAGTCATGCAGACGCGCATCGAGATTGGCCGCATGACCCAAGCCGAACTCCTCGCGGCGCTGGCGTGTTTGAATACAACGACCGACGTGAAATCGTTCGGCGATCGCCAACTTGTCGTCGAGGCGGTAGTGGAAAACGAGGAGGTCAAGACGAAACTCTTCCGAGAACTGCAAAGCATCGTTCCGGCGGATGCGATATTGGCGTCGAACACGTCGACGATTTCGATCACGCGCATGGCCAGTGCGGTGGCGAAGCCGGAGAATTTCGCGGGGCTGCACTTCTTCAATCCGGTCGATCGCATGCAACTCGTCGAGGTCATCCGCGGCGAGAAAACGAGCGACCAGACCGTCGCCACGCTTGTTGCGCATACGCGGCGCATCGGCAAGACGCCGATTGTCGTGAAAGATTGCCCGGGTTTTCTCGTGAATCGCATCCTGTTTCCGTACCTCAATGAAGCGATGGTGTTGCTGGAGGAAGGGGCCGATCCGCGAATATTAGACAAAATCGCAACCGATTTTGGCATGCCGATGGGTCCTATTACGTTGAGCGATGTCGTGGGGCTTGATACGTGCCTGTACGCCGGTAGTGTGGTCAACACGGCTTTCGCCGATCGCGCGAAAAAGACGCGCATTCTCGGCGAACTCGTGAAGGCCGGCCGACTGGGTCAGAAGACCGGTGCGGGCTTCTTCAGCTATGCGAAAGGCCCGCGCGGCTTGGACGATCCGACGCTGGCGCCGATTTTGGAGCGGTGCCGATCGGGCAAGCGCGACATCAGTGTGGAGGAAATGCGGAATCGGTTGTTTCTGCCGATGCTGATCGAGGCGAGCCGCGTGTTGATGGAAGGCATTGTCCGCGAACCTGCCGATGTTGATATGGGTCTTATTCTTGGTATCGGCTTCCCGACGCAGCACGGGGGTATCCTACGTTGGGCGGACACGGAGGGGTTGACGAACATCGTCGGGCGTTTGGCGAAATATGAGCCGCTCGGCAAACGCTTCGAGGCGACTAAACAGATGCGAACGACGGCGCGATTTTACCCGGCGTAAATGCTGTTTAGCCGCTCGCCTTTGGCGAGCGCGGACTGGGCGTTTGCGCAATCGCGAAACAGCGCCACGTCCGCGTTCGCCAAAGGCGAACGGCTAAACAATAAAGGAATGGGGACACACCATGTTCGATTCCCACGTTCAGGATTATCTGCGTGCCGTCTTGGACCGAGGATTCGCAGGCAACATGATCTTTCTGCAGCGACACGCCGTTCACCATGTCGATGCCTGGAAGGACGGCATTTGCACGGGTAACGCTGCGGCGCAATTCTTTCTTGGGTTATGCCACGCCAACGACATCGCCGCTCCACTTGACGGCGCGGAAGCGTTGAGGCTCTTTCAGCTTTCCGCGGTCCAGGGCTTCGCGCCTGCGCAGGTTCAACTCGCCCTCTGTCATGAGGAAGGCCGCGAAACGCCGACGAACATGATCGAGGCGATGCGTTGGTACGTCAGGTCGGCGGAGGCCGGCTTTGCGCTGGCACAATATCGGCTCGCCTGGATGTACGAAGGCGGCCGTGGCGTGACGCAGGATGTTGCACAGGCGATTCGCTGGTATCGTCCGGCGGCCGATTCGGGCGTCGTTGCGGCGCAGTACAACCTCGCGCGCATCTATGACGAAGGCCGCAATACGCCGGCGGATGTCGTCGAGGCGGCGCATTGGTATCGGCAAGCGGCGGAACAAGGCTACGCGCCGGCGCAATACGCCTGGGGCCATCTGCACGAAATCGGCCGCGGCGCCCTGCGCGATGAAATCGAAGCGGTACGCTGGTATCGGCTCGCGGTGGATCAAAACTACGAAGCCGCGATGCATGCCCTGGCGCGGCTCTATGAGGCAGGCCGAGGCGTCGAGCGCGACTATCTTTTGGCCGCGAAGTGGTACCTCATGGCTGCGGAGCGCGGCTATGCTATGTCGCAGAACAACCTTGGCTGGCTGTATCAGCATGGCCTGGGCGTGACACGCGATGAAATGGAAGCCGTACGCTGGTATCGCCTGAGCGCGGAACGCAGCTATCATGCCGCCCAGTACAACCTCGGCTGGATGTGCGAAAACGGTCTCGGCGTCGAACAGAACGATCTCGAAGCGGTGCGTTGGTATCGTGCGGCCGCGGAGCAAAACGATCCCTCTGCACAAAACAATCTCGGCTGGATGTACAAGGAAGGCCGCAGTGTCTCGCACGACGACGCCGAGGCGGTGCGCTGGTTCCGACGGGCAGCCGAGCAGGATTCCCCGGCGGCGCAGAATAACCTCGGCTGGATGTTGCAGCACGGTCAGGGCGTACCTGGGGACGATAGGCAGGCCGTGCTCTACTATCGCCGAGCGGCGAGCAAACAGCATGCGGCGGCGATGCACAACCTCGGCCGGATGTACCAGCAAGGCAGAGGCGTGGCACGCAATCTGCGTCGCGCCTTCCAGTGGTGTCTGCGGGCCGCCAAATTGAAATATGCCCCTGCCCAGAACAACATGGGCTGGCTGTATCAGCACGGCAAAGGCGTGGACCGCGACGATGAACGGGCCGTCGGCTGGTATCGCCGCGCCGCCAAGAACGGCCATCACGACGCCGTCAATAACCTTGGCTGGATGTATCAGGAAGGCCGCGGCGTTGCTCAGAACGACCTCAAAGCGGTGAAGCTCTATCGCTGGGCGGCGCGGCGTGAATATGCCGCGGCGCAGAACAATCTCGGCTGGATGTATCAAGTCGGTCGCGGCGTGGACCCCGATGACGCTAGGGCGGTCTTCTGGTATCGCCACGGCGCCGAGCGAGGCGATTCGTCCGCTCAATACAACCTCGGCTGGATGTATCAGCAAGGCCGTGGTGTGCCCAAGGACGAAGTCGAAGCGGTCCACTGGTATCGCAAGGCCGCCAAACAAGGCTATGCCGCGGCCGACAACAACCTCGGTTGGATGTATCAGCAAGGCCTTGGCGTCAACCCGAACGACGACAAAGCCGTGCGTTACTACCGCCGCGGCGCGGAGCGTGGTGATGCCGCTGCTCAGTACAACCTGGGCTGGATGTATCAAGAAGGCCGCGGCGTTCCTTACAACGACGCCAAGGCGGTCTATTGGTATCGCGAGTCGGCCAAGCAAAACTATCCTTCCGCGCTCAACAACCTTGGCTGGATGTATCAACTCGGTCGCGGCGTCGTACGGAACGATCGCTCCGCCGTGCACTGGTATCGCCTGGCGGCCAAACACAACGACCAGATCGCCCAGAACAACCTCGGCTGGATGTATCAGGTTGGTCGCGGCGTGAAGCAGGACGACGGCAAGGCGGCGAAATGGTATCGCAAGGCCGCCAAACGCGGACATGCCGCCGCCCAAAACAACCTCGGTTGGCTTTACCAGCTCGGCCGCGGTGTTCCTCACGACGACGCCAAGGCGATCCGTTGGTATCGCCGAGCCTCTCAACAAGGCCATGCGGGGGCGATGAACAACCTCGGCTGGATGTATCAAGAAGGACGCGGCGTGCCAGCGGACGCGCGCCGGGCCATTCATTGGTATCGCGAGGCGGCGGCGCATGGCCATGCGGGGGCGATGAACAACCTTGGCTGGATGTACCAGGAAGGCCGCGGCGTCCCTGCCGACGACTCCGAAGCCGTCTACTGGTATCGCCGCGCCGCTTTGCTCGGCGAAACCTCCGCGCAGAACAACCTCGGCTGGATGTATCAAGAAGGCCGTGGCGTGCGCCGCTCGCACCGCAAGGCCTTCCGCTGGTACGCTCGTGCTGCCAAACAAGGTCACGCCGCCGCTCAAAACAATCTCGGCTGGATGTACCAAGAAGGCCTCGGCGTGCCCGAAGATGATCGCCGTGCCATCCGCTGGTATCGCCGCGCCGCCAGGCAAGGTGATCCCGCCGCGATGAACAACCTCGGTTGGATGTATCAGGAAGGCCGAGCCGTCGAGCAGGACGACCACAAGGCCTTTCGCTGGTATCGTCGTGCCGCTCGCGTCGGCGATCCAGCGGCCCAGAACAACATCGGTTGGTTATATCAGGAGGGCCGCGGCGTGCCCCAGGACGACGCCGAGGCATTGCGCTGGTACGAGCTTTCCGCCGAGCAGGACCACGCCCCTGCCCAGAACAACATCGGCTGGATGTATCAGACAGGTCGCGGCATGACGAAAAACGACGAGGAGGCGATGCGCTGGTATCGCAAGGCAGCCGAACAAAGCGATCCCACCGCGCAGAACAACCTCGGCTGGATGTATCAAGATGGCCTCGGCACCGACCCCGACGACGTCGAAGCCGTGCACTGGTACCGCAAGGCCGCCGAGCAGGGTGACGCCAGCGCGCAGAACAGTTTGGGCTGGATGTATCAAGAGGGCAAAGGCCTCGATTGCGATGACACCGCTGCCGTTCGTTGGTATCGTCTCGCGGCAGACAAGGGCCATGTCGGGGCCATGAACAATCTGGGCTGGATGTATCAGGAAGGTCGCGGCGTCGAGCAGAGCGATGAGAAGGCGATCGAGTGCTATCGCCAGTCGGCCGAGGCGGGCAATTCGGCGGCCCAGAATAATTTGGGCTGGATGTATCAGGAGGGGCGAGGCGTGGAGATCGACGACGCCGCCGCCGCCCAATGGTACCGTTTCGCCGCCGAACAAGGCGACGCCGTCGCCCAGCACAACCTCGGCCTGATGTATCTCGAAGGCGCTGGCGTGGACGAGGATCACGCCGCCGCCCTCTACTGGTTCCGCCGCGCCGCCGACCAGGATTACCCACCCGCCCAGTGCAGTCTCGGCAATGCCTACGAGGAAGGTCTTGGCGCAGATTCGGATATGAAAAAAGCGATCTTCTGGTATAACAAGGCCGCTGAATTCGGCGACGCCGACGCCGAGGAAAAACTCCGCACTCTCGCGGAGGACGCGGAATGAACGGTGCCCAGGTTTAGCCGCTCGCCTTGGGCGAGCGCGGGTGCGGCGTTTGGTAAATTGCGGCGTCCGCGCTCGCCCAAGGCGAGCGGCTAAACAACGCGGAAATGTTACATCGTCACGGAGGACGAATCATGGCTGGCTTCTACGCACACATCTCCACCAGTTCCGCGCTCGGCGTGGGCGTGGGCGTTTTCGGGTTCTACTACCTCGGCTACGATTGGGGCGCTTGCTGTCTCGCCGGCGGACTCACCGCGATCGGCGGCATGCTGCCCGACCTCGATTCCGACAGCGGCATCCCCGTACGCGAAATGTTCGGCCTTGCCGGACTGCTTGTGCCGTTGCTCCTGATCGAACGCCTGCAAGCCCGCGGGTTCCGAGCCGAGCAATTGCTCGTCCTTCTCGCAGCAACCTACTTTGTCATACGCTATGGCGTCGCCGAGATGTTTCGCAAGGTCACGGTGCATCGCGGCATGTTTCACAGCGTACCGGCGCTGTTGATCGCTGGCCTGATCGTGTTCCTCGCTCATCGCCCGGACCACGTGCTGCCAGCGGATGAAATGCGCAAACGCATGTTCTTCGCGCTGGGTACGATGATCGGCTTCTTGTCGCACCTCGTGCTCGACGAACTCTGCTCGGTCGATCTCCTGGGCGTCGTGCCCAAGCTGAATCAGTTCGCCGGCAGCGCGTTGAAATTGACCTCGCAATCCTGGCCGGCGACGCTGTTCACCTACACGATCCTGTGCGTGCTCGGCTACTTCGCATGGCTCTCGGCCGGCTCACCCACCGATTGGCAACTCGTCAGCCAGACAACGAAATGATGATTTTCGATTGCTGATGAATATGCCTGAATGCCCGTAGGGTGCGTTAATCGTCCGCGCCAATGCACCATGAACCCGCGTGCGAGTGGTGCGGCAGTGCTGGCGATTGATGCACCTTACGGACCTAATGGTGGCACAGACATTCTGGTCTGTGTTTGCGGTTTACACAGACCAGAATGTCTGTGCCACCAATGCGACAAATCCAACCATTTGAAGTATAGTTACGTCGCTGCCGTGCCATGTTGAACCTCCTACGGTGAGTTTACACCGTTATCTGAGTGTCCACCATTCCTGGTGAGGTTCAAGGTTCGACTCCCTCCGGCCCCATTTTCTACTTTCTACAGCTTGCGACTTTGCGTTTGCGCGGGATTTGCCGATCGCTAAGCCGCAAACGGAAAGCGGGAAAGATTCTCTTCGTCGTTTCCTTTGCAATCGCCATCATTTCAAGTCAACGAAAAACGACATCACCCTTCCCGACTCGGTAATCCCAAAATTCGTTTGCGTCGTGGGCGGCTTGCGCGATATACTTATCCATAGATAATCCCACCCGAAATCGCCTCTTTTCGTAGGGCACGCCATGCAACGTCGGCTGTTCTCGATCCTAATCGGTTGCTTCGTTATTGTCACGATCTCGCCGGTGCACGCTCAGACGGGCAAGGTGCAGTACGCGCGGGACATATTGCCGATTCTCTCGACACATTGCTTCACCTGTCACGGGCCGGACGCCAAGCTACAAAAGGCGGGGCTGCGGCTCGATGTGGCGGAGACGGCGTTCAAAACGCTGAAGAGCGGCAATCGAGCCGTCGTGCCGGGCAAGGTGAAGGAAAGCGAACTGCTTGCGCGTGTTCACTCGACCGAAGATTCAGAACGCATGCCGCCGGCGAGCACGAAGAAATCGCTGACCGTCACCGAGAAGCAGTTGCTCAAACGCTGGATCGAAGAAGGCGCCGAGTATCAACGGCATTGGGCGTTCGTCAAACCGATCAGGTTCAGCGTTCCCGCCGTGAAAAGCAAGGAATGGAATCGCGGGCCAATCGACGCCTTTTTGCTCGATCGGCTGCAGAAGGAAGGCCTGAAGCCATCGGCTGAAGCGGACCGATTCACGCTCGCGCGTCGGTTGGCCATCGATCTGACGGGCCTACCCCCGACAATTGAAATGGTGGACCGATTCAGCAACGACAAACGGGATGACGCCTACGAACGCTATGTGGATGACCTGATGAAGCTGCCGGCGTTCGGTGAGCGCTGGGCTCAGGTTTGGCTCGATCTCGCACGCTATGCGGACTCAAATGGTTACGCCACCGACAGCGCGCGGACGATCTGGAAATATCGTGACTGGACGATCGGGGCTTTCAATCGCAACCTGCCGTACGACCGCTTTACCATCGAGCAAATGGCTGGCGATATGTTGCCCGGCGCGACGCAGGATCAGATTCTGGCGACGGCGTTTCATCGCAACACGCTGACCAATGACGAAGGCGGCACGAGCGACGAAGAGTTCCGTGTCGCCGCCGTGGTTGACCGCGTCAATACGACGATGCAGGTCTGGATGGGCATCACGATGGCGTGCGCTCAGTGCCATGACCATAAATACGATCCGATCAGTCAGGAAGAGTATTTCCGCATGTTCGCGATCCTCAATCAATCGGAAGATTCCGACAAGAGCGACAACAGCCCGACCACGCTAATCATCACCGCTGAGGATCAGGCGAAAAAGACGGTCCTCGAAGGCGTGATCGCCAAACTCGAAGGCCAATTGCTCGCCGCCGATGCGAAACTCGACGAGTCGCAAGCGACCTGGGAGAAAGACAAGGCCGCGACCGACAAGGCGCCGCCGGCGATCAAAAAGATCCTCGCGCTCGATCCCAAGAAACGCAATCCGGCTCAGAAGGTGGAGGTTACGAAGCACTACCGCTCGACGCTGCCGGAATTCAAGCCCGTGGCGTCGCATCTGGTGTCATCGAAGAAGGAATACGACGCCGTCAAAGGCGTGGCGACGCCGATCATGAAAGAGTTGGCGGTGGGCAAGCAACGGGTGACGAAGATTCATGTGCGTGGCAATTTCCTCGACCAGAGCAAAGTGGTCCCCGCCGGCGTGCCGACACTCTTTCACGCTCTGCCGAAGGACCAGACGCCAAATCGCCTGGCATTGGCCAATTGGCTAGTCTCGCCTAACAATCCGCTGACGGCGCGCGTGGCCGTCAATCGTTTCTGGGACCAAATCTTTGGTCTGGGTTTGGTGGAATCGCCGGACGATTTCGGCATCCGAGGCAAGGTGCCGACGCATCCCGAGTTACTCGATTGGCTGTCGGTGGAGTTTTCCACGACGATGAAATGGGACGTGCAACAATTGTTGAAAGCGATTGTGACATCATCGGCATATCGTCAATCGTCGATGGTCACGCCGGCGCTGATGGAACGCGATCCCGACAACCGCTACTTGGCCCGTGGGCCACGCTATCGCTCGTCGGCGGAAACGATCCGCGATCAATCGCTCTACACCGCCGGCCTGCTTAGCCCCAAGATGTACGGCGCACCGGTTCGTCCGCCGCGTCCAAAACTCGGCCTGACTTCAGCGTTCGGCGGCAGCACGGATTGGGAAACCAGCAGCGGCGACGACAAGTTCCGCCGCGCTCTCTACACGCAGTGGCGCCGCACGACACCGTACCCTTCCATGACAACGTTCGACGCGCCGGCCCGCACGGTTTGCACGATCAGTCGGCCACGCACGAATACGCCGCTGCAAGCACTCGTCACGCTGAACGACCCGGTCTACGTCGAGGCGGCCCAGGCGCTCGGCCGCCGCATGGTCAAGGACGGCGGCGCGACGCTTGAAGCGAAGCTCACGTTCGGATTCCGACTGTGCCTCTCGCGCCCGCCGCGCGACATGGAACTCAAACGCTTGACCGAGTTGTTCACCAAGGCCCAGGAGCAGTATGGCAAGAACCCAAAGCTCGCGCAACAGATGGCCACCGACCCGATCGGCCCGTTACCGGCCGGCATGCAGGCAATCGACATGGCCGCCTGGACGGTCGTTGGGAATGTGTTGTTGAATTTGGATGAAACGCTGGCGAAGAGGTAATGTCGTTTAGCCGCTCGCCTTTGGCGAGCGCGGACGTGACTATTTTCTACGACCCTAAAGCGCCGGGTCCGCGCTCGCCAAAGGCGAGCGGCTAAACGGAGGAATTATCATGATTCTCGGCCACCACATTATCTTCACCGCATACGGATTTTGGCTGCCAAACGATCCGCGGGGTTCGTGGTCGGATTTCGTCGCATCGTGGGAACTGTATCGTTTCGGAGACGCAACCAAGACGGCTACCCGAAGATCGGTCGCGGCGAAACCACACAATTATGAACTGCGCGAGCAGGCGAAGGAAGGCCTGAAATATCCGCCGGTGACGTTCGACGATCGCCAAATTCCGATTATTGGCGAGGGGATCGCCGAGTCGGCACGATAGGGACAATTGGATATTTGGGCATGCGCGATCATGCCGGATCATGTCCATATGGTCGTCGGACGCCATCGATGTTCGGCCGAGCAGATCATGAATCAGACGAAAGGGCAAATCTCCAAAAAGCTGATAGCAATTGAAGTTCATCCGTTCCAAAACATTGAGGGGAACCGCACGAGTGTTCCCTCATGTTGGGCGGCGAAGGGCTGGATAGTGTATTTGGATTCCAACGAGGACATCGTTCGGTCGATTCGATATGTGAGAGCGAATCCACGGAAGGAAAATCGCCCGGAACAAACATGGGATTTTGTGAAACCGTTTGAACCCGTTTAGCCGCTCGCCTTTGGCGAGCGCGGATGTGACTCTTTTCAACGACCGTAAATCGCCATGCCCGCGCTCGCCAAAGGCGAGCGGCTAAACAAAGGAAACCAACATGAATATCGACATCACCCGTCGCCATTTCCTACAGGGCTGCCAGGTTGGCCTCGGCGGTATCGCTCTGGCGTCACTCATGAACGGCGGCGCATCCGCTCAGCAGGCCGACCCGATGCGACCGCGGCAGCCGCACTTCCCGGCGAAGGCGAAGAACGTCATCTACTTGCACATGGCCGGCTCGCCGCCGCATCTCGACTTGTTCGACTACAAACCCGAACTCGTACGGCGAAACGGCGAGCCCTGCCCGGAATCGTTCCTGCGTGGCCGGCGATTCGCGTTCACGTCGGGGACGCCGCGCTTGCTGGGCACACCGCAACGGTTTGCACGCCACGGGCAATCGGGCGCGTGGATTTCTGAAGCCGTCACGCATCTGCCGACGGTTGCCGACGAACTCTGCTTCATCAAATCGATGCACACCGAGCAATTCAACCACGCGCCGGCGGAGTTGCTGCTGTTCACTGGATCGCCACAGTTCGGGCGTCCGGGCATGGGTTCATGGGTGACGTATGGCCTAGGTTCGGAAAGCGCCGACCTGCCGGGCTACATCGCGCTGGTGTCGAGCGGCACGTTTCCGAGCGCGGGCAACAGCTGCTGGAACAATGGCTTTCTGCCGTCGATCTATCAGGGCGTGCAGTGCCGCAGCCAGGGCGATCCTGTCCTCTATGTGTCGAACCCCAACGGCATGGACGCCAGCATGCGCCGTTTAAGCCTCGATGCGTTGCGCGATCTCAACGAGATTCAGGCGGGCGAGTTGGGCAATCCCGAAACACGCACGCGCATCGCCCAGTACGAGATGGCGTTTCGCATGCAGACTGCCGTGCCGGAAGTGATGGATATCACCCGCGAATCGCAGAACACGATCGATATGTACGGCGCCCAACCTGGCGCTTCCAGCTTCGCCAACAATTGCTTGCTGGCTCGGCGTTTGGTCGAACGCGGTGTGCGGTTTGTGCAACTTCATGACTGGGGTTGGGACTTCCACGGCACCGGCAGCGGGCGCGATATCAAGTTCGGCCTGCCGATGAAGTGCCGAACGATGGACAAAGCCGTCACAGCGCTGATTCGCGATCTGAAGAGCCGCGGCATGTTGGATGAGACGATCGTGATCTGGTCGGGCGAATTCGGTCGCTCGCCGTTCCGCGAGGGTCGTACGGCGGGCGGGGCCAACCTGGGCCGCGATCATCATCCGTTCTCGTTCACGATTTTCGCCGCCGGCGGTGGGTTCAAGCCTGGCATGACTTATGGGGCCTCCGACGAACTCGGCTTCGACGTCGGCGAGAATCCGGTGCATCCGCACGATCTCCAGGCAACCATCCTCCACCTGCTCGGCATGGACCACACCCGGCTGACGCACCGCTACCAGGGCCGCGACTACCGTTTGACCGACGTGCATGGCAATGTGGTGCGCGAGGTATTGGCGTAGTCGGTTTTCAGACTTGTTTTCGTTTAGCGCTCGCAAGATGCCTTGCCGTGGAGGCATCCAGCGGGCGCTAAACGAAAATATCGCATAATTCTCATCCATCCAACGCGCCATAACATATCTGCTACGAATAACACTCTTCACACTTTCGGAGCTAGTTTCCATGAAAACATTGTTGAGCCTCGTTGCCCTGGTACTTTTGCCCCTCATCGCTAACGCCCAGACGCCGGAGAAATACCGCGTCTACCTCGGGACCGGTAAGAACATCTATCACACCGAACTCAATCTCAAGGACGGCTCGATGACGAAGGCGTCGCTCGCCGCCGAGGTGGCGAACCCGTCGTTCATCGCAATCCACCCGAACAATAAGTTTGTCTACTCGGTCAGCGAAGTGAACAAAGGCAGTATCGTCGCCTTTGCGGTTGACGCCAAGACGGGCAACCTCACCCAGCTCAATTCGCAATCGGCGGGCGGCAGCGGACCGTGTCATCTCGTCGTTGATCCCACCGGCAAGGCCGTGCTGGCCGCGAACTACGGCAGCGGCAGCTGCACGTCGATTCCGATTAACGCCGACGGGTCGCTCGGCACGCCGGCCTCGGTCCATCAGCACAAGGGCAAGAGCATCAACCCAGGGAACCAGCAAGGCCCGCACGCTCACTCCATCAATCTCGATAAGGCCAACAAGTTCGCCTTCTGCGCCGACCTCGGCATCGACAAAGTGGTCGTCTACCGCTTCGACGCCGAGAAAGCGACGCTCACGCCGAACGACCCACCGGCGTTCACCACTCCCGCCGGTTCGGGGCCACGCCACTTCGCGTTTCATCCCGATGGCAAGTCGGCCTACATCAACGGCGAAATCAACATGACGCTCATCGTCTGCGACTACGATGGGGCCAAGGGCGTGCTGACCCAGAAACAGGTCCTCTCGACGCTGCCCAAGGATGAAACACGCAAGAAAGGCAGCACCGCTGAGGTCGTCGTGCATCCGTCGGGCAAGTTCGTCTACGTCTCCAACCGTGATCCGTACAACACGATCGCGGTCTTCGCTATCGACGCGAAGACGGGTGCTGTCAGCGCCGTCGGCCACGAGGCGCGCGGCATCAAGACGCCACGCAATTTCGCCATCGAGCCGACGGGCCAATATATGCTCGTCGGGAATCAGGGTGGCAAGAGCGTGATCTCGTTCCGCATCGATCAGGCAACCGGCCTGCTGACGCCAACGGGGTCAAGTGTCGAAGTCGGCAGCCCGGTTTGCGTGCGGTTTATGTCGATTGCGAAATAGAGCATTTGTTTAGCCGCTCGCCTTTGGCGAGCGCGATCA
>CAMAUE010000125.1 GCA_945861245.1 Singulisphaera sp. GP187 | reverse complement strand
TTACCGCATCTCAACCGGCCCCTTGGAAGGCACCAACAACAAAATCCGCAAAATGAACGGCCAAGCGTATGGCTACCGCGATCTTGCTTTCTTCAAACTCAAGATATTGGCACTACATACGACAAAATACGCATTAATCGGATGAACCGTTTTTTCTTTCGAGCGCTAAAGGCCGCAAGCGGATGGAGCAGAGTTCAGAATTCCAACGATACAGCCTCCCCGCCATCCTTACTGGCAAGGCTGAGGTAGGTACCGAAGTTGATGCTAGGCGCGATGAAGCGGACCGTGCCGTCGCCGAAGGCGAAGTGCGCGCCTTTCGTTGGATGCATGCTGCCAAAGCTAACGTCGTTGAAGTTGTTAGAGCCGTTGTAGCCTGTTGAACTCATCGTGTTGGCAACATTCCTGGCGGCAGTCAGTTCGTTAACGCTGAAAGCGCCGCGAACCCAGATTCGCCAGTTGTTGGCACCGGTCCACGAGCTCTCGCCGAGCATGATCGTGTTGGACGTGCCGTCGGAGGCTTGCACGAACTTGACGCTGGTTGCCATGCCGAGCATGCCTTGCGTGGCGATGTCGCCTTGCACGCCGGTGATTTTCATCAAATACGGCGCCCCCGTCGCGGGATTGGTTCCCTTCGGGCCAGCGATGGAATAGTAGTGGGTGGTATAAGTGATCGTGGTGCCTCCCGCCCATTCGCCGGGACCATAAAGCGTGGTTCGCTCGGCATCTTGCGCGGGGCACATGTAAGCGGGAATGACGATCAGCCCCTGGGCGATATTGGTTGGATTGCTGAAGGGGACCGTTCGGTTGAAGCCATCGAACGCGGGTGTTTGATCGATAAACGGCAAAATGTAGACATGGAACGACAAGAGATTTGTCGGATGGCAGGCAGGCGGCAGCGTCTTGTAAGCGTCGTGATAGCCGTGCAAGGCCAAAGCCATCTGCTTTAGGTTGTTCGTGCACTGCGTTCGCGCCGCGGCCTCACGCACTTTTTGGACAGCCGGCACAAGCAAGGCGATCAGGATCGCGATGATCGCAATCACGACGAGCAGTTCAATCAACGTAAACGCTCGGCGACCGACGTTGCGTGTTTGCAAAGGCTGAAATATTAAGGAATTATAGCGCATTTTTCACCAGATTTGGAAGCAAGAGTTAAGCGAATCTTAGTTGATGCGTCGTGGCATGTCAATAAGTTCCAACGTCGCAATTCGATTATCATCGCTGATTTTTTCGCAGCCCCTCTTGCAACTTGCCGCCAATTTTCAAATAATATCGTTTCCCCCTGAGCGATTGACAGATGGGGTAGGACCCTTTGATAAATCGAATGTGAGGATTTCATGGCTCAAACGTTCATCCTGCCAAGCGAAGATCGGCCGAAAGTCGGCACGAACGCATCGAAACAAGTTCGCAAAAAGGGCCTGACGCCGGCTGTCATGTATGGGCATGGCGAAGGCTCGTCGTCGATCGCCGTCAACTTGCTCGACCTGACCAAAGCGGTTCGTCAGGGAGTGCGTGTTTTCGACATTACGCTCAACGGCGCGACGCAAAAGACGCTGTTGCGTGCCCTACAATGGGATGCCTTCGGCGCCGAAATCGTGCACGCGGATTTTTACCGCGTCCGAGCCGATGAAAAGATCACCCTCGAAGTTCGCGTTGAATTACGCGGCGTTGCTCCGGGCATCGCGGCGGGCGGCACATTGGTGCAGCCAATTCACAGCCTATCTGTCGAATGCTTGGTGGTCGCGATTCCCGAATCGATTCGCGTCAGCGTGGCCGAGCTTCAGCTGAATCAGGCAATTCACGTCAAGGACCTTCAGCTGCCGGAAGGCGTGAAAGTCAAGAACGATCCCGACGCCATTGTCGTTCAAATCAGCCAGAAGGCGTCGGAAGAAGAAGCACCCACCGGTGGGTTGGCTGCCGAGCAGGCCGAGCCGGAGGTTATCGCTCGCGCCAAGGGCGACGAGGAAGAGGAAGCCGAGAAGAAATAGCGTATGCGTCCATCGGGTAATTCGCAGCCATGAAACTCGTCGTCGGCCTTGGAAATCCCGGCAAGCGCTACGATGGCACACGCCACAACGTCGGATTTGCGCTGGTCGATTCGCTCGCGAAAGTTTCAAACGTCGGCAGCTGGCAGGATCGTTTCGACGCCGAAATTTGCGAATGGCATGAAGGGTCTGAAAAAATCCTGCTCCTGAAGCCGATGACGTTCATGAACCTCAGTGGCCGTGCCGTGCGGCAGGTTGTCGATTTCTACCAGATGGAATTGGTCGATATCCTCGTGGTTTGCGACGACATGGTTTTGCCATTGGGCAAGCTTCGCTTCCGTGCTCAAGGCACGCACGGCGGGCATAACGGGCTGCGGGATATTCAGCAGCACCTGGGAACGGCCGAGTATTCACGCTTGCGAATCGGCGTCGATGTGCCCGAAGGCGAGCGTGATGTTGTCGATCATGTACTGGGAAAATTCAAACCGGGAGAGAAGCCGGTGATTAATGACGCCACCCAGTTGGCGGGCCAAGCGGTAGCACTTTGGGCCGGACAGGGTATCCAAAAGTGCATGAATCAATACAATGGTTAGTTCATAGTTGGACCCACAGGGGCGATCGCGATAAGGAAAAAGACGCAATGGCATCCAAAGTTTACGAATGCATGTTCATCCTCGATTCCTCCAAGGTCGCAGGAAACATCGAGACGGCCGACAAGCAACTTCGCACTTTGCTTGAAAAAAACAGCGCCGAGGTTCTCGTCAGTCGGCCGTGGGAAGAGCGGAAATTTTCTTACCCCATCAAGAAGCAGAAGAAGGGCGTCTATTATTTGACCTACTTCTCCGCCGAGGGCAAGGCCATCGATGCGATCGAGCATGACTGTGCGTTGAACGAAATGATATTGCGGCACATGGTCATCCTGATTCACCCGAAACTCGTCGAAACGATGCTTACCCTCGCCAAGGGCGAACATGCGGTCGCCCTGCATAATATGCAGGAGGAGCCCTCAGCGATGGACGGCATCCCTGTTCCCTCGGGCATGAGTGATGGCGATGGGCCACGTCGTGGTCGCCGCGATGATCGTGATTAAGGTCGAATACCAAGGTTTTCCGCTCGCGCTTGGCGAGCGAGGTCGCCGTTTGTGGAGGCGTAGCGAATCATGGCGAATCTCAATAAAGTCATGCTGATCGGGCGCCTGACACGCGATCCCGAGGTACGGATGTTTTCCAACGGCGGCAAAGTCGCCAAGTTCGGCTTCGCCGTCAACAATCCCAAGAAAAATCAGCAAACGGGCCAATGGGAATCCGAGCCCGTTTTCATTGACGTCGAGGTGTTCAACCGCGGCGAATCGGGGCGCAAGGCTGATCTCGTTGAGCAATCTCTCCGCAAAGGCTCGCAGGTTTTCCTCGAAGGGCACCTGGTTCTTAATCAGTGGACAAGCCAGGATGGCAAGAAGCAATCGAAGCTTCTCGTCGTGGTGGATAACCTTGAATTCCTGGAACCGCGCAGTGATGGCCAGGCCGGCGGATCGCGTTCGTCGCCTCCCGCACGCCAATCCGCGCCGCCGTCCGGCTACGATTCCGGTCCTCCCGATGACATGGGTGGCGACACCCGCCAGATGGAACCACCGCCCCCCGGCCCAGGAGACGAGGCCATTCCGTTCTGAGTTTAGCCGCTTGCCTCTGGCGAGCGTGATCTGGTTGTCGTGCGGCGTATAGTCGCACTCGCCAAAGGCGAGCGGCTATACGGGATCTTTGTTGTTTGATTATTATTTAGCGAGTATGACATGGTTGATTCGATCCGCAAGCTTAAACGTAATCAGGTCTTGAAGGGCGAGAATGGCGGTATGCAGCTGCTGCTCACCGAAGACGTGGCGCACCTCGGCAAACAGGGCGATCTCGTCGAAGTCAAGATGGGCTATGGCCGCAACTACCTGTTGCCCCAGGGCTTCGCCACTATCCCGACCCAGCACAATCTGAAACTGCTCGACCGCCACAAGAAGCGAGTGCAGCAGGCGCGTGAAGCGAAGATCGCTGACCTTAAAGTGATGGCCGAGCAGATCGCCCGTATCCCACAGCTGACCATCGAAGCCAACGCTAACGAGGAAGGCCATCTGTACGGCTCCGTAGGCGAGGCGGATATCTCGAAGACACTCAAAGGCAAAAACCTCAAGGTCGAGCCGGAGATGGTCAAGATCGAAGGCCTCATCAAGCAGTGCGGATTGTACGAAGTCGATCTCTCGATCGGTTACGACATCACCGCCAAGGTGAAGGTCATGGTCGTGCCGCTCAAGCAAGACAAAAAGTAACCGCGCAAATCGCTACAATATCAGCCGGGCCTAAAATCAGGTCGGGCTGTTTTCGTTTGTATCGTTTCCATTTCCGGAGCTTCGCCACATGTCGCAGGACGCGAAAAGCACGGATCGCCTGCCGCCGCACAATCGCGATGCCGAGCGCAGCCTGCTCGGCAGTATGTTGCGCGACAACGCCATCATCGCCGAAGCGGTGAACCTGTGTCGGGCGGATGATTTCTACGTTTTTGCTCATCAAAAGATCTTTGAAGCAGTCATCAAACTCAACGATGACGCTGGCAAACCTGCGGACATCGTCACGGTAGCGGAATGGTTAAGCCAGGCCAAGCTGATGGAAGAGATCGGCGGCCCGGCCTATCTCGCCGAGCTTTGGGATGCCGCCCCGAGCGCCGCACATTACCGCCAATATGCCGAGATCATTCGGCAAAAGGCGATCGCCCGCAACCTGATCCACGCTTGCACCGAGCTTTCGGCCGAGGCGTTTGACCAATCGCTGCCCGCTTCTGAATTGCTCGACAACGCTGAGCGTCGCATCCTCGAAATCGCCGAGTTGGGCATCACCGGCGATACCGTCACGCTGCACGACGCCATCAAGGAAGCCTGGACCCGGCTCGACCAACGCAAAAAGCGAGGCGACCACGAGTTTAGCGGTATTCCGACGGGGTTTATCGACCTCGACAATCTGACGGCGGGCTTTCAAGCGAATGAACTTATTGTTTTGGCGGCCAGACCAAGCGTCGGGAAAACCGCATTCGCTCTGAATATCGCTCGCCATGTCGTCGTTGAGGAAGGCTTGCCGGTGCTGTTCGTGAGCTTGGAGCAGGCCCGTGTTGAGCTGGCGGAACGTCTGCTCTGCTGCCAGGCGCGGGTGGACAGCCATCGCATTCGCCGCGGGCATCTCGATCACGACGATATGACGAAGATCATGGAAGCCGGCGATATTCTTGGACAGGCGAAACTGTTCATCGACGACACGCCAGGCCAAAGCATGTTGCGGATCGCCGCCAACGCTCGTCGATTGAAGAAGCGGCACGACCTTCGCATGGTGATTATCGACTATCTGCAGCTCATCGACCCCGACGACAAACGCGATAGCCGACAGGAACAGGTTGCGGCGATTTCCCGGCGACTGAAATTCTTGGCCCGCGAACTCAAGCTGCCGGTCGTCGCGCTAGCACAGGTCAACCGCAGCTCGGAGGACCGCCAGGACCACCGCCCGCGTTTGAGCGATCTACGCGAATCCGGCGCCATTGAGCAGGATGCCGACACCGTGTTGATGCTGCATCGGCCCGACTATCACGAGCCGGGCAAGGACGAAGGCTCGGTCGAGGTCATCATCGCCAAGCAGCGCAACGGTCCGACGGGCGAGATCGGTTTGATGTACATCAAGCAATATATGCGATTCGAGAATTTCGCGCTCGGCCACTCCAACCACGCGGGTGGGGGATGAGTCGATCCACATGCGTTTATCAATCGGACATCCCCAGCGAGCGCTAAACGTAAACGGCGAAAACCGGACCTTGCATTTTTCGCCTTTCGTAGATTACAATCGGTAATTGGGGTACGCATAGATGTTTCGCGTCGGCATCGGGCATGACACGCATCGGCTGGGTCCAGATCGGCCGCTCATACTGGGCGGCTTGCCCATCGAGCATCCGCGCGGCTTGATCGGGCATTCCGACGCCGATGTTGTGCTCCACGCTCTGACCGACGCCTTGCTCGGAGCGGCTGGGCTGGGCGACATCGGCGATGCGTTTCCCGACACCGATGCGCGATATAAAGACATGGATTCGCGATTCTTTGTCGATGAGACGTTGAAGCGACTTCGTGAACAGGGTTGGCACGTCGGCAACGTGGACCTGACGATCTTCGCGCAAGAGCCGAAGCTCGGGCCGATCAAGAGCCGGATGCGCGAACATCTGGCGCAAATGCTCGGCCTGTCCGTTGACGCCGTCAATGTGAAAGCGAAGACCGGCGAGAAAGTTGGCGCGATCGGCCGAGCCGAGGCGATCGGGTGTCAGGTGGTGGTGTTGATCGCGAAGTAACGGTTTTCCGCTTGCGGCTTAGCGCTCGCATGGCAAGTTGCGATCGCTAAGCCGCAAGCGGAAGATACAAACAGGACCATTCGTGGAAAGGTTTCCATGCTGCGCGTCTACAATACGCTGACGAAACAGAAAGAGCCGTTCAAGACCGTCGAGCCTGGCAAGGTCACGATGTACGTCTGCGGGCCTACGGTTTACAAGCCAAGCCACATTGGTCATATGGTCGGGCCGGTGATCTTTGATACCGTCAAGCGTTATCTCGTGCGCCTTGGCTACCAGGTTCGCTGGGTCGTCAACATCACGGATGTGGACGACAAGCTCATCAGGCGTGCCGCTGAATTGAATACGACTGTCAAAGAACTTGCGGAGAAGATGACGACCGATTACGTCGAAAACCTCACGAAACTGAACGTGACGGGCATCGACGTTATGCCGAGGGCGACCGAACACATTCAGGGTATGATCGACATCATGCAGGGGCTTATCGCGAAAGGCTATGCATACGCCGCATCGGGCGATGTCTATTTCGACGTGATGAAGGATGCCGACTACGGCAAGCTGTGCAATCGCGATCCCGAGCAACTCGAAGCCGGCGCGCGTATCGAAGTGAGCGATCGCAAACGCAGCCCCGGCGACTTCGCTTTGTGGAAATCCGCCAAGCCCGGCGAACCGGCGTGGGACAGCCCCTGGGGCAAAGGCCGACCGGGCTGGCATATCGAATGCTCGGCGATGAGCATGAGCCTGCTTGGCAATACGCTCGACATCCACGGCGGCGGGCTCGATTTGCAGTTTCCGCATCATGAAAACGAGTTGGCCCAGTCCGAATCGTTTACGGGCGAGACCTTCTCCCGCTACTGGATGCACAACGGCCTACTCAAGATGGGCCAATCGAAGATGGCGGGATCGGTCGGCAATGTCGTCAACGTCGTCGATCTGTTGCAGAAGTATAGCCCCGAAACCGTGCGCTTCCTGCTGCTGGCGACCCACTATCGTAGCCCGATTGAGTATAGCGACGAACGTCTCGCCGAGGTGCAAAAATCGCTCGAGGGCTTCTATCGTTTCTTTGAACGCTATGAACGCATTACGAAGAAGAGTTGCTTTGCGATTACAGCATCCACGAATGTCGCGACTCCGAGCGAGTTCGCGACTCTGCGCCAGAGCTTCTTGAATCACATGGACGACGACTTCAACACCGGCGGCGCCGTCGGCGTGCTGTTCGAGTTGCTGTCCGCGCTCAACCGCTTCGTAGATGTCTCTCAACTGGAATCCGGCAACGGCAAACCCGTGGACGTGGCGACGTTCGAGCAAGGGGTCGGTTACCTCAAGGAACTGACCGACATCCTCGGCCTTTTCGCCAAACCGATCGAGACGCCGCAAACTGATGAGAAGTCACAGCAGATCGTAAGCGGGTTGATGCAGTTGCTCATCGACCTACGAGCCGAGGCACGCAAGGCGAAGAACTTCGCGCTTGGCGATCAGATTCGCAAACGCCTGGCTGAGATTGGCGTCACGCTCGAAGATCGCCCGACCGGAACCATCTGGCGTAAGGAGTGATCGACCGTGATATGATAAATGCTAGAACATTATGTCATTGAGCGGTTTGATTGGAGAACGATCAAGAAAAAGGACGCGGTGGATCGAATTGTCGAGGCGATCAAGCAATCGGAATGGTACGACCTGCACGATTACCACAATGAGTTATTTCCGGCAAAACGCATTAACGAAGAAAAAGTGAAAGCGAATCCGGCCTCGTTTCTCAAGAAAATCTTGGCATACATCCATGCTGGCCTAGAGGTCGAAGAGATACTAGCGCTTTGGAATGTCGTCTTCGCAAGGCAGCGTAACGTCTGGTTCGACGAAGAAGAAGACCTGGTGCACTATCAAGTAGCGGGCGAATCGTTGGAATATGTGGATTGAACGCGTTGGTTGATCGCGTGCTGGCTTTCGCAAATCTTTTCTCGTGTTGCCAAGGAGGCGACCGTGCCCAAGACCGCGCTCGCCCATTTCAAGAAGGATGTTACAAGGGCTCATTCCATCCTAGCGCATGCGGATCCCCTACCCCAAAAACGCGAGGCGGAGAAACTGCTTCGTTCCGGCCTTCTGCGCAGCGAGTGGATGTTTGCAGTCGGGGCCATGGATGCCTATTTCTGCGACGCCTATACCGACATTGTAGCCGCGGCCATTATCTCCAAAAGCCGACACCCCGCCGCGGTACTGCCCGGTTTTTTTTACGACATCCGCTTCCCCGTTCGAGCCATTCTTGAGCCTTACGCAAACAACGACAATTTGCGCTGGCGTATGGCCGCCCGCAAGATGATGGAACGCGAGAATGTATTGAGTTTGCCCGCGATCCAGACGCTATTCAACAAATTCTTCCGCAAAGGGAGCAGGTTTTTTCACGACCGAATAGCCGATTGGATCATGCATCCGGACAGCACAAAACGACTCTTTGACATCCGACGCTCCGCATTCACAATTTTGACTGCTGACAAGAAGCAAAAAGCAATTGAAGACGCCAAGGAAAAAATGGAAGAACGCTACCGTCGAATATTCCAGCGCCGTCACGATTGCATACACAATTGCGACCGGCCAAAGGTTTCGCCTCAGCCACTACAGGAAAGTCTAACCGTCCTCACCGTAATTCAGGACGCCGAATTCCTTGTCTACCGCTGCGACGAACACATTAACATGGAGTTTCGCGAGTTTCTCTTGGCGACGGGCTGCCCAACCGCAATCGTCACTCAGGCGGGGTATTAATCCGCCATGAATCCTCCCCGTCGCATCCTGGGTATCGATCCCGGCTTGATTATCACCGGCTATGGCGTGCTCGACGTGAGCGGCGTTCGCCCCGTCGTCGTCGAGGCCGGTATCATTCGCACCGCCGACGACGGCGCGGATGACATGGCGTCCAAGGTGCTCTCCGTCTACAATGGCGTGGCCGAGTTGCTCGCCCAGTTCAAGCCGGAGACGATGGCGGTCGAACAGCTCTATGCCCATTACGATCACCCGCAAACCGCTATCCTCATGGGCCACGCGCGCGGCGTCATCTTCCTCGCCGCAGCACAACACACCCTGGATGTCGTCAGTTATGCCGCAACGCAGGTTAAGAAAATCGTAACAGGCAACGGCCGAGCGTCCAAGGAACAGGTGCAGCGGACGATCCAAAACGAACTCGGCCTGTCGACGCCGCCCGAACCGGTGGACGTGTCGGACGCGCTGGCGGTGGCGTTGTGCCATTACTATCACCTGAAAAACTTCGGCCAGGGATGAGGCCGAGCCTGGTTTTCGCTTGCGGCTTAGCGCTCGAGTGAGATTATCTGAGCGCTAAGCCGCAAGCGGAATACAGGCTCGCTCCAACACACATGATCACAAAAATCACCGGCAAATTGAACCGCGTGCTCGATGATGAAGCTCGGCTTCAGGTCGGTTTACTCGAGTATCAGGTACTCGTCCCCGAATTCATACGGCGAACCGTGCAGAACAAAATCGGCGAGGAGATCACCTTCTTCACCGCGCATTATTTTGAAGGCAATCCCGCCCACGGCCGCATGGTGCCGAGGCTGATTGGCTTTCTTTCGGAATCGGAGCAGGATTTCTTCGAGCTGTTCTGCACCGTCGATAAAGTCGGCGTTCGCAAGGCGATGAAGGCGTTTGTCCGCCCTATCAAGGAGATCGCCGACGCTATTCAACGCCAGGACAACAAATGGCTCACGACGTTGCCCGGCGTCGGAGGGGCGACGGCGGAGCAGATCGTAGCCACACTGCGGCGGAAAGTCACCAAGTATGCGCTGATGCCCACCCCGGCCTTTGACGGCAGGCCGATGCCAGCCAGCAACGTCGATGGCAATGTACTCGAAGACGCATACCACGCTCTGCTCAGCGTCGGCCACGCACCGCAAGAGGCACGCGATCGGCTCGACAAAGCTTTGGCGGGCGGCAAGACCTACAAGAGTGTCGAAGAGATATTGCTGGCGATTTATCAGATCGCTCACTAAAAGTTAGTTTACGTTTAGCGCTCGCAAGACACCTTGCCGGCACGGCATCCAACGAGCGCTGAACGTAAACGATCCTTGGTTCGGAATCAACCCATGGCTCGACAGCCGATCGTACAAGCTGGCACGCCCGACGAAGACAAGCAGCGCGATGCCGCGCTTCGGCCTCGGCTTTTACACGAAGTCATCGGCCAGAACGCCGTCAAGAGACGCATCGAAATTCTGCTGAAGGCTGCTCGCAAGCTCAAAGAACCCCTTTCGCACATGTTGTTCGACGGGCCGCCGGGATTAGGCAAGACGACGTTTGCGACCGTGTTGCCCAACGAACTCGGCACGACGATCCAGATGACCAGCGGACCGGCCCTCACGAAGCCCGCGGACATGCTGCCTTTCCTGACCAACGTCACGGAAGGGTCAATTCTGTTTATCGACGAGATTCACCGGATGCCGCGCGTCGTCGAGGAATTCATCTACCCGGCGATGGAAGATTTTCGCATCGACATCGTGTTGGGCGAAGGAATGAGCGCCCGGACGATTTCGATGCCGTTAAAGCGGTTCACGTTGATCGGCGCAACGACGCGTAGCGGGATGTTGTCGAGTCCGATGCGTGATCGATTCAAAATACACGAGCATCTTGATTACTACACTGTTGAAGAATTAGCGCAGATCGTGACAATCAACGCTCGGAAACTAAACACAGTGATCGCAGCGGAGGCCGCTGCGGAGATTGCCCAGCGCAGCCGCGGGACGCCCCGCATCGCGAACTCGCGGTTGTATTGGGCGCGGAGCTATGCCGCCAGTGAATCGGAAGGCCCAATCGACCTGCCGTTGGCGCGCTCGGCGCTGGATATGGCCGAGGTCGATCTGCTTGGATTGGACAAGCAGGATCGCCGATACCTCAACACACTCATCGGTGTTTTCGAGGGAGGGCCGACCGGCGTGGAAGCACTGGCGGCGACGATGAACCTACCGTCGGACACGCTAAGCGATGAAATCGAACCGTATCTTCTGCGCGAGCAAATGATTGTCCGTTCGTCACGCGGACGCCTGGCGACAATGAAGGCGTACGCACATCTCGGCAAGCCACCACCGAATCCTCCCGGAGGTGCCGACCAGGGATTGCTCTTCAACTAAATATTCGTAACATACTCGCCAGATTGATCGTTTAGAAAGATCGGCATCCCCGGATCGAGGTTTCGCCGAATCGTTAATGAGGATGGAATTTCGGCTCAAGATTTCGTTGCAGTGAGCGGTCGTTGGCGGGCTGCAACATCGAGCGTGATATGGGGTGTGGTTTTTTGTTCACTATGCTGTTTGGAAAAATGCTCGCATCGCTAGCCAGATCGGTCCATGTTGACTATCTTAACGGTGACAACGCTGTACACCAAATGCAATAGGCGTTACAGCGGTTGTGGGCTGGGTTGGAGAAAGGACGTTCCTGCTATTCCACTGCCGCATTGATTTTCGTTACCCGTAATTGGAGAGCGGCCCTGGATGTCACGCACTTTGATTCTTCTCTTTCGTCGTGATCCGTCCTGCGATCGGCAGGCCAATAACATTCACTTCACAGGGTACAAGCCCCTGTGGCCGGATGGGCGGCCCGTCGCGGTCGGATTGGATGCGTTTTGCAAGATCGGCCAACGCTTGCTCGGCTTGAACAAGCACCTGGCCGGCTGCGAAGAAAAACTCGTGAAAATGGTCTGCATCCCACTGGATGGGCAGGACGACGAACTGAGCCGGATTCCCGGTTATCGCGTTCGGCGATTCTTCCTCAAACGCACCGGCGGTGTTGGTCGGGTGCATTTCATGGACGGCACGCCGACGGTGGCAGATGTCGAACAAACGCGCGATGATCCGCGTGTCATTCATTGGATTGGCCTAAACACCATCGGCGACGGCGAGGTGCAATGGTTCGATCTTGCGGCAGTCGGCATGGAAACTCAGATCAACCATACGCCGCGGCATCGATTGCAAGCAGTCGAGGCGTAGGGCAATTCTTCTCCCCTATTTTAGACCGCCGTTTATGGCGGGCTTGATAGGGATGGCTTATGGATCGTATCGACCCTCTATTCCAAGCATCAGGCTTCGCCGTTCTTGATGGCGGTCTTGCGACCGAACTCGAACGTCGCGGGGCCGACTTGCGCGATCCCCTCTGGTCCGCCAAGTTACTTTTCGAAAAACCGTCGGCCATCGCTGACGTTCATCGCGACTATCTTCAAGCGGGCGCGGATATCATTACGACGGCGAGCTATCAAGCCAGCGTGCCCGGATTCATGAATCGGGGCTTGAGCCGATTCGATGCCGAGCGACTGTTGCGACTGAGCGTCAAACTCGCACAAGACGAACGCGATCTATTTTGGCAAACACGCCCAACCAACCGCCGACGCCCGCTGGTGGCGGCATCGGTCGGATGTTACGGCGCTTTTCTGCACGACGGCTCGGAATATCGCGGTGCCTACGGCTTGACCCTATCGCAGCTAACGGATTGGCATCGTGATCGGCTGGCAATTCTCGTCGAGGCGTCGCCTGACTTGCTTGCTTGCGAGACGATCCCATGTCTGATCGAAGCCGAGGCGTTGGCGCTGGCCCTCGCCGATTTTCCCAACATCTCTGCTTGGCTAAGCTTTAGCTGTCGGGACGAATTGCACCTGGGTACGGGCGAGGAATTCTCCGACGCTGTCAGTATCGTCAACGACATCCCCAATGCCATCGCTGTCGGCGTCAATTGCACCGCGCCGTGGCTCATCGAACCGCTATTGTGCTCTGCTCAGGCGATCGCACGCAAGCCGTTCGTCGTCTACCCGAACCTCGGCGAGAGCTGGAACTCGCCATCGCATCGCTGGATAGGCGATGCAACCTCCGAATCGGATTGGAATGGGCGGGCAACTCGCTGGTATGGCGCAGGTGCTCGGCTCATTGGCGGCTGTTGCCGCACCACGCCAGCGATCATCCAACAGATCGCGCGATGTCGGGATGCGATTCGGTAGAATGCCTTACGCGGGACAAAAGGCCTGGCAAGTGGGTTTGGCCCGCGCTGGCTTCTTCGTTGCCTGCGGCCTTGAAGTTGTTTCATGCTTGTCAAAAGGAATCGCGCGATGTTCACGGATTGGCTAACTCGCATCAAAGCCTGGTTTGGGGGGCCGAAATCGCCACCAATCATCCACGTTCCGCCTGCTTTGCCAAGAACCCAGTCTCGTTACTTCGTTGCTCAGGGCGTTTTGGCGACGCTGTTCGATGAATATGCCGACCATCGCCAGTCGTTGCGAGGCAACGAGGAGATCGGCTGGCTGCTTCTCGGTCGTCGATCGGATGACGAAATTCATGTCGTCGGCACGATCCCCGCCGGAACGCATCGGGATGCCAGTGCCGTCCACGTTTCGTTCGATATTGAGGCGCAAACTCTGGCGAGCCGAATCGTCAGGCAGACCGATCGCCGATTGCAGATCGTCGGTATCGTGCACACGCATCCGGGTTCGATGCGTCATCCAAGCGACGGTGACCTGCACGGCGATAAGCAATGGATTCGGCAGTTGCAATATGCCGAAAGCCTGTTCGCGATCGGCACGGCAGATGGCCGAGCCTCGGCGGCGAATGCGAGTACGACCGTCGTCAACGGCCTCTGCTTTTCGTGGTATGCGCTGGGTGCCGACGACGCCGACTACCGCAGGGCTGAGATCGACGTTCTAGCCGGCGCGGATGTCGGTTCGCCGCTCCGTGATATTTGGGCAGCGGTCGAATGGTCGAATAAGCCGATCAATCGGATTTGCCAGTTGTTCGCTGCGGTACGCTTGGGTATAATAACTGAAGATGGTGTGGCGTGGGTTCGGGTAGCAATTGTACTGCCTTGGCCTGGGCAGCATCTTTACGTCTTGCTATCCTCGATGGAAGCGCGGTATTATTGGGAGGATGGGCAATCGCTCGTCGCCATCGATCCGCAAGAGGCGGACATCGAGGTTGCCCTGCTGATGATTCTCACGGAATTGACGCGAAAGCAGGCTGAGCCGTGGCCGAAATCACGGTAGGAACTGCGTAACCATTAGGAGATTGAAACATGGACTTCCGACCACTCAAGACCGACGAACGCCAAAAACTGATCAACGCACTTCGAGGCAACGCCGAGGACAATCTCGCGATCCTCATGAACCGCACGGATACGTCGTTTGTCGGCACAACCGACGAAGTCAGCGACGACGAGGTGATCTCCGCGATCCAGTCGGTGCCGTGCCACTACTAAGGGTTTCCGCTTGCGGCTTAGCACTCGAAAGACCTCGCAAGCCCGCAGGCTCCTTCGTCGCCTGCGGGCTTGTGGCAAACTTTTATCCTTCTGGACAGATTCACTCATGAGCCTGCTCGATACCGAAGCCGGGAAACGTCGAATTCTCACGGTGGAAATTCCCGTCATCGAATGTTACAACAAAGACCGCGCGGACGAATACAAGATCAAACTCGTCCGCCATAGTCGCGGCCTGTTGCTCCGCTATGCCCTTAAGCCGATGCACAACGTCTACCAACTTGAAATGTATCTGTCGAGCGAATACCCCATCGAACCGCCCGAAACGCGCGTCATAACGCCGCTCGATTTCTGCCCGCATCTCATGGAGCATCAAAGACTGTGCATGTGGAGGCAAGGCAGCACGCGCGAAACGAACCGCTGGGATCCAGCCAAGTTTACGAGCGTTTTCGCGGTGCAGGCAGCCTGGCGCTGGTTGGCCTGTTACGAGGTGTGGCGCGACACGGGCGAATGGCCGCTGCCTGATGCGAGATGAGATATACTTCGCACGGCTGGAAATGTCGTATTTCCGGACAAATCGAATCCTTTCCGAACCGCGACCGTCAGGGAGCGGCCGACAAGGTGCCGTGCGCTCGCTGTCGGCCGCTCCCTGACAGTCGCGGCTCGGAAAGGCGACAAACCCAGCCGTCGAAAATAAAAGTTCGATTTCCTACTACGCGTTTTCCGCAAGCGGCTTAGCGCTCGGAGAATTCCACCCGAGCGCTAAGCCGCAAGCGGATAACAGCCAACGTGATCAATCTCTTCCAAGTCGGCGTCGGCAGCGGCGGCATGACCGTCCTCGATATCGTCTCGCGCGATCCACGCCTGACCCACGTCACAATTGTCGATGCTGATTATTATCTGCGCCACAACGTACTTCGGCATCTATTTCCAATTGCCGACGTTGACGCTCGAAAGGCCACTCTCGCCGGCCAATGGTTACAAGACCGTCGGCCCGATTTGGAGGCGAGAATCATCGTCTCCAGGCTGGAGGATGATGCCACCAAGCAGGTGATCGAAGCGTCCATCGCGGAATGCGATATCGCCATCTGTGCCGCCGACAACGAGCCGACGAAATATTATTTCGACGCCCTGATGCGCCAACACAAGAAACCGTGGACCTTGGGCGAGGTGCTCGCGGGTGGCATCGGCGGATTCGTGCATTGGTTCATTCCCCACGGGCCGTGCTACGGTTGCGTCGCCAGCCACCTTCGCCGCAGCGTGACGATCGACACCGGCAAGGCGCCGGATTACTCCGCGCCGGCCGGCCCCGTCGCCGAGACGACGATCCCCGCCAGTCGCGCGTCGATCAGTGTCATTGCGTCGCTGCATGCTCAGATTACGTTGCAGCTACTCGACCACGGTGCCACCTACGATCCCGGCTTCACGAGCATGTTGCATACGCTGGAGAAAGTGCCCGGCGTCTTCGAGGAAGCCTACCGCACGCACCGGTTTCGTATCCCGCGCTCGCCCGAATGCCTCGTTTGCAGGGACATTCCCATTGCCGGCGAAGACTTAGATCGGGCACTGAACGACGCTCTCGATCGGCTGAAACCTCTATGACGACCTCCACGATCGATACGTCGCGGGGTTTGCATGTCCGCTACGAAAAATCGGGGCTGATTCTCGACGCGCTGCCTGTCCCCGCAAGCGCAGACGTGGTGATCGTCGAGGCGAACATCAAAATTGCTAAGGTCAAACTCGAGAAACACGACTTCGTGCTTCAAGCCGAGGGCGACACGGAGCCGACGACTGCCGAGGTCATTGTGCGTGACAATGCACGTACGTCGGCACGCATCTACTTCCGCATTCCGACGCCGAAGCGGAGTGTGAGAGTGGCGATTCGCTGGCGCGAACATTCGCTCGGCGAAATCACGATTCCGATCCAGGCCGCCGGCGACTTCCTCAAAGGCTGCACGCTGCGCCATGCCTGCTTGCACGCCAAAGTGAAAGAGACGACGGTCGCATGCAAAACAATCGTTCAGGGCCAATGTCAATCGCTATCCGCGTCAGCGGTAATCGTCAGCCCCGGTTCGCTGGCGTCGCTTGCGGATTATGATCTCCACCTGCAATCCGATCTGCCAGGCGTCGATTTTCATGGAATTCCGGTCGGTTTGACGCGAGCGCAACTAAGCGTCAAGGAGACGCTCCTCACCGTGCCTCTGCCAAAACCGAAACGCATGGGCGACTACCGTGTTTCGTGGCAATTGGACACCCATCGATTGCATGAATGTTTCTTGCGGGTCATCAGCAAGAAGAAATATATGCGGTCGCTGCGCGTGTCAGCGACGCGCTTCGTCGTCAAACTCGAATCGGGCGAAATGCGCCGCCTGCGTTGGTTGCCAACATGCGACGGCGAACCCAATCTCGACGGCATCGTTGAGGCGGCACCATGCTTTTTCATATCGAGCAGCGAACTCGCCATCGCCGGGTGGACACGCGTCACGCTAGGCATGGTTGACGTGCATGGAGAGACATCGCCCAACGGATCAAGCCAAGACCTCGTAATCACCGACGGAGCGACGCCTTTCATGCCGGTCACGCTCACCTCGCGCGAATTACGATCGATCAAACATTTCACGTTGGCAACGGAACTAGGCACAATCGGCACGCTGCCGCTGGTCCCCGCACCGACCGCTCAATTCAACGCCGAGGGTGCCTTTGAAGGTAACCAGGAATTCCTCTGGTCTGCCGCCGCCGACGAGCAACTCAACGAAAAGCTCGACCATCTGCTGGGCGGCGGGTGAAAATGGGACTCGCTGCCAACCTCCTGGAAAGACAACCTCACGCTCAAGGCGCGTTATGAATGGGATTCCTCCAAAAATTCCCGCATTTCTTGGCCAAATGCTTGTCTCACCCCCTGGTAGGCAGGTAGAATGAGGTAACAATGAATTATTCCTGCCGTTTTGTGCCGAGCGATTCACGTATGTCCGGTGTCCGATGTGCCGCTTGGTTCTGAGTTTGACAATTGTTCGGCCCATACCCAACAAAACTATCCGATTGCGCGAACGGAACATTGGAAATGGGTGCTAGATTATTGGGTTTTGATTTTTGCTTGAAGTTTGTCCCGTTCGATGGATATATTACCTAAGTGGATCTGTTCGTACCGAATTGACTTGTGAGGAACTACCATGACGCCACTCTTTGCGTTTCTTAGCCCAACGACAATGATAATCCTCGGGGTCATCGCCGTTCTTATTTTTGGCCGACGTTTGCCGGAAATCGCGAAATCCCTGGGCAAAAGCATCACGGAGTTCAAAAAGGGGGCCGCTGGTTTGGAAAATGGGTTTGACGATATTGTCAACCCAAGTGCATCAGCATCTCCCGCGTCTGCGTCAGCCGCACCCGCCGAACCGATCCGCCCGCCGCAACGTGTCGCACCCGCTGCCCCGAAGTTCGACGATGTCCCCGCCAATGCTGCGCCGGCAAACACCGCCATCACCGCCGCGCCGCCGCAACCTTAATCCTTCGCGCGACCCATCATCGCGCCAATAGCTCGCTTAGCTCAGTTGGTAGAGCGCATGGATCACACCCATGAGGTCGGGGGTTCGAGCCCCTCAGCGAGCAGTCTTGAAAGCCGTTGACAGCGATTGTCAGCGGCTCTTTTCTTTTGTCCCCGATTGAAGTTACGTCAAATCCGCCTACCCCATCGGCGAACGCAAGCACGCCTGCCATTTTGTCAGCGAATGACGGCTTTTGCACCCTTTTGCCTGTAGTTGGTGCAAGCGTTGGTGCAAGCAAACTTCGACGTAAACCGTTTGTTCCCGTTGCCATTGCAGCTTCGGCAATATCCGCTTGTCCAGCATTCAACGGCAGCGTCGGAAGCGTGTCGAGCGCCCCGCGCACGTCCAATAGCTTCGGGTCAGTGTAAACTTGCATCGTCATATCGAGGCTTGCGTGCCTCATGGCGGCTTGTGCGGTTCGTGGTGCAACGCCCCCTTTGCTCAACAATGTGCCGAACGTGGTTCGCAAGGCGTGAACGTCGAGCGTTCGGCCACGTTCATCGACTTTCGGAATGCCGGCGGCTTTCAGGTCAC
>CAMAUE010000124.1 GCA_945861245.1 Singulisphaera sp. GP187 | reverse complement strand
GCGAGCAAGGGCTTGCGGTTCACGAATTTCTACAACACGGCTCGCTGCTGCCCTTCGCGAGCCGCTCTCATGTCCGGGCTATATTCCCATCAGGCAGGCATGGGGGGAATGACCAACGACCAGAAAAAGCCGGGTTACAGCGGCGAACTTAATCGTCAGTGCATTACCATCCCCGAACTATTGCGGCAATTCGGCTACTGGTGCGGCATGGTCGGTAAATGGCATCTCATCAAAGACGGAAGAATGAACACTCCCAATGAAGCCTGGCCCAGGCAGCGTGGATTTGATCGCTTCTTTGGTACCCTGCAAGGCGCGGGGAGTTTTTACCAACCGGCGACATTGGCACGCGATAACACACGCATCAAAGCCAAACCGGGCTTCTATTACACGGATGCCATCAGTGACAATGCAGTGACATTTATCAACGAGCAGCACCAGGCCAAACCCGAACAGCCTCAGTTTCTTTACGTCGCCTACACCGCTCCGCATTGGCCTCTTCACGCCCTCAAAGAAGACATCGCGAAATACTCCGAGGTCTATCTCAAGGGTTGGGATGCTTTATATCAGGAACGCTATGAGCGATTGAAGACGCTGGGAATCGTGGATGCGAAATGGGCGGTGCCCCCTCGCGATAAAGGGGTGCCGGAATGGGCGTCGCTCGATGATGCGAAGAAGAAGGAGATGGCCCACAAGATGGCGGTTTACGCAGCCCAGATCGATCGCCTCGATCAAGGAGTTGGCAAAATCGTGGACGCACTCAAGAAAACCAAACGCTTCGACGATACTCTGATTCTCTTCATGGCCGACAACGGCGGCTGTGCAGAGTATGATCTGTGGGGCTTCGAAAGCAAAAAAGGGGGCGTGGTCGGCGAGGATAGCTCGTTCGCCAGTTATGGTAGGGGTTGGGCTTGGCTCTCCAATTGCATCTTTCGGATGTTCAAACATTGGGTGCATGGCGGCGGGGTACGATCGCCGATGATCGCACATTGGCCGAACGGTATCGCGGACCAGAATCAACTCCGCCGACAGCCTGCGCATCTCATCGACGTGATGGCGACCTGTATTGAACTAAGTGGGGCGAAATATCCGACCGAGTATCAGGGTCAAAAGATCACGCCCTTTGAGGGCAAGAGCCTTGTTCCCGCGTTCGCTAACAAAGCACTCGAACGGGACGCCATCTACTGGGAACACGGCGGCAATCGCGCGGTCCTCGTCAAGAACTGGAAACTGGTCGCTGCCGGCGCCAAGGGCCCGTGGGAACTGTATGATCTCGACAAGGATGGCGCCGAAACCAACGACCTCGTCAAGCACCAACCAGAGATGGCGAAGGACCTCGCCGCCAAGTGGCAAACCTGGGCCGTCCGCGCCCATGTTGTGGACCCGCCACAACGGAAAGACGATATTGAAAAGAAGGTAACGCCCGACAAGAAGAAAGCAGACCCAAAAAAAGGGGACGAGGACAAACACAGTCCCAACGGTATCAAGGCAGGCTCGACCAAGCTGCCGGTCAAGGTTTTCATCCTCGCCGGCCAATCCAACATGGATGGACAAGGCACTGTCTACGGCAGCAGCAAGGGGACATTGGAGACGCTTGTCAAAGAACCGGAGTCGGCACCTCGGTACAAACATCTCGTTGACAAAGAAGGCAAATGGATCACGCGCCACGATGTCTGGATTCATGGCGGCCAGAAGGGTGATCTCAAGATTGGCCAAAACTGGAATAAACACATCGGTCCCGAAATCGGCTTTGGCTGGGTGATGGGGGAGCATTTCGAGAACCAAGTCCACCTAATAAAATTCGGCCCTGGTGGCACGAGCCTAGCCGGCAACTGGCGCCCGCCGAGTTCCGGAGGCAAAGTCGGCGAACAATACGAAAACTTGATCAAGAGCGTGAAGGAACAGCTCAAGAATCTCAAGACCGATTTCGCGGGCTACGAAGGGCAAGGCTACGAAATCCTTGGCTTTGGCTGGCATCAGGGTTGGCAGGACGGTCTTAACGACGTGATGGCCAATGAATACGAAAAGAACCTCGCCAACTTCATCCGAGATGTCCGCAAGGACTTCGCCCTTCCGAAGCTGCCGTTTGTCATTGGAGGGAGCGGGTTCGCTGGCCGAGAGCAGAAAATCGCTCGCCGATTAAAGATCATGGAATCGCAGGAAGCCGTCACCAAGTATCCCGAGTTCAAGGGCAACGTCAGCTACGTTGAGACTCGAGACATGTATCGCGACGAGAAAAACTCACCGCACAAATTTCGCTATCACTGGAACGGCAACTCCGAGACCTACTACCTGATCGGCGATGGCATGGGCCGCGCGATGTTGAGGATGCTTGAAGGAACCGAAAAACTCCCGAAAGCGAAATAGGCCTTTTCCGATTTTGAACAAAGAAGAAGCTATGATATTTATTCGATTTCTAATCGCAATGGCATTGCTGGTCACGGGTATTTGTCAGGACCAGCAAGCCAAAGCCCAAGCCCCCTATACAGGATGGAAACACTCCGGGTCGTTGAACGTGCTCACGACGCCCGACTGTGTTAACCTGCCGGCCTCCGCCTCGGAGAAGGACTTCCCGTTGCTGGTGCGATTGCACAAGGATTTTTTCAACTTCAGCCAGGCAAAAACCAACGGCGAAGACCTCCGGTTTGCCACGAACACGGGTTCGCCGCTGGCCTATCAAATCGACGAATGGGACGCCGTCAACGGGCAAGCGAGCATCTGGGTGCGTATCCCTGAAATCAAGGGCAACGCGAGGCAAGAGATCAAGCTCTATTGGGGCAAGTTCGACGCCGCCAGCGAATCCAACGGCAAGGCGGTGTTCAACAAATCCAACGGCTACCTCAGCGTTTGGCACATGACCGATCCCGCCAAAGACGACGCCGGCACGCTGGCTTCCATCAACCAAGGAACCACCCCAATCACGGGTGTCATTGGCCAGGCGCGGCGTTTTGACATCGGCAAGGGCATCCGCTGCGGTGAAAACATCACGAATTATCCGAGCGGCTCTGATTCGCACTCCACCGAAGCGTGGATCCGGGCGGATAAGCCCAACGGGCGCGTTCTCGCCTGGGGCATCGAGAAGGGGCAAGGAAAAGTCGTGATGCAGGTCGCAAGTCCGCCTCACATTCGCATGGAATGTTATTTTTCGGGTGCGGATGTTGCTGGACAAAACACGCTCCCCATGTCCAAATGGGTGCATGTTGTTCACACCTACAAGAAAGGCGAATCACGCGTTTACCTAAATGGTAAACTGGATGGCGTCACGACGACTCCGAATGCGCCATTGAACATTCCAACGCCTGCGAAAATGTGGATCGGCGGCTGGTACAATAACTACAATTTTGTGGGCGACCTCGATGAAGTGCGGATTTCCAAGGTAGTTCGCTCCGCCGACTGGATTACGCTGCAGTACGAAAACCAGAAACCACTGCAAACTCTGGTCGGCCCCGTGGTGCAATTGGGCGACCGGTTCTCGGTTTCGCAGTCTGCGCTCACCGTACTCGAAGGCAAACAAGCGACGGTAACTGCTGAAGCGGGCGGCGCCCAGAAGATCTATTGGATCCTGAAACGGAATGGCCAGGAGACCGTCGCCGCGGTGGATCGACTCTCTTTTACGTTCGACGCCGGCCGCGTCGTTGGGGACCAGTCGCTCACGTTACAATTCAAAGCGATTTACGCCAACGAAGTGAAGAGCAAGGATATCGCAATCACGATTAACGAGAATATCCCGGAACCGATCTTTACCATTCAAGCCCCGGTCAAGTGGAATGGCCGCGAAACCATCGAGATTGCTCCCCAAATCGCGAATGCCAAGGAGATGCGGGCAAAAGGGGCGGACAAGCTGAATTATGTTTGGACCGTTTCCAATATCGCGACCATCAAGGAGATCGTGCCCGGGAAACTCATCCTCAAGAGAGCGCAGAACAGCGGCAAGGTGACCGTCGGCGTCCGCATCGACAATGGCGGTGAACCGAGCGTCAGGGCGACCACGATCGAAGTCGAAGAGCCGACGCGCGACGCCTGGGTGCAACGAATTCCCGCCAAGGACGAAAAGCCGGTGGACAACCAGTTCTATGCCCGCGATGACAAGAATGAAGGCACGCTGCACTACAACGGAACGTTGAAGGATGACGCCGACGCCGTTTTCCTGAAGGTCACCGCCAACGATCAACCCTACAAATCCGAGAGCAAAAAACTGTCGGCCGATAAGTCATACGCCTTTTCCGTAAAGCTCAAGCCGGGACTGATCAAGTACAATGTCGAGTTTGGCTCCAAGACCGGCGACCGCGAGACGGTGCTACACACCGCCAGCAACCTGGTCTGCGGCGATGCTTACCTTATTCAGGGGCAATCCAACGCGGAAGCGACCGATGTGGGCAAGGAAGATCCCCCGTATACGAGCGAATGGATTCGCAGTTTCGGCAGCATGTCGGGATCCCCGGAAGGCTCTCGCCTTAAACTTTGGGACGAAGCGGTCTGCCGGGATCGCAAAGGGGGCAAAGCCCAGATCGGCTATTGGGGTCTGGAACTGGCCAAGCGTCTCGTCGAAGAGCACAAGATGCCGATCTGCATCATCAACGGCGCCGTCGGCGGCAGCCGAATCGACCAACACCAGAGGAATCCGAGCAATCCCGAGGATGTCACAACGATTTACGGGCGTGCGTTATGGCGGGTGCAGCAGGCCAAGCTGACGCACGGCATTCGCGGCGTCTTCTGGCACCAAGGCGAAAACGATCAAGGCGCGGACGGACCGACTGGTCGCTACGGGTGGGAAACCTACCAGCAATACTTCGTCGATCTGTCCGCCGGCTGGAAGCAGGATTTTCCCAACATTCAGCACTATTACATCTTTCAGATTTGGCCGCGAGCCTGCTCGATGGGAATCAACGGCTCCGACAATCACCTGCGCGAGGTGCAACGGAAGCTGCCGACGCAATTCTCCAACCTGCATATCATGTCCACGCTCGGCATCAAGCCACCGGGAGGTTGCCATTTTCCACCGGCCGGGTATGCCGAGTTTGCGCGTCTGATCTGCCCACTCGTTGAGCGGGACAACTACGGCAAGGTGTTCAAGTCAGCAATCACGCCTCCCGACCTAAAGTTGGCGTATTACACCAGCGACAAGAAAGATGAAATCGTCCTGGAGTTTGACCAGCCGATGGCATGGAGCAACTTTGTGACAAATCATGTGTATCTGGATGGAGCGAAGGGAAAAGTCGCTTCAGGTGTTGCGTCTGGGAAGATGATCACGCTGAAACTGAAAACGCCCGTGACCGCCCGACACATCACATACCTCGATAGCCGATCGTGGAGCCAGGATCAGCTTCTTTATGGAGAAAACGGTGTTGCCGCACTCACGTTTTGCGAAGTCCCCATTCTTCCAGGAGGCGTTGACAGAAAAGGGAAATGAATCGGCTCAAAGCCTTGCCCGTTGCCTCATTCAATTTCGTCGATCCATACATGTTACAGGTTCGGCATTTCCGATGGAAAATCGGAACCCTCGCTGCCTAACGCTGCCGCCATCTTGCCGGCGTTTCGGTAAATGCCGCCAGGTCAGCGCTCATCCTATTTGATGACACGAACCACATTGCGGTCCGGCGGTTCGACTCCGTGCAAATGGCGCACAAAATAATCCCAGCGGCGGCGCTCGCCGTAAGCGCCGCCGTCGGAGTGGCCCATGCCGGGCACGACGATCAGGTCAAAGTCCTTTCGCGCCTTGATGAGCGCGTCCACAACGCGCATCGTTGACTCGAACGGCACATTGGTGTCCAGTTCGCCGACGATCAAGAGCAGCTTCCCTTGCAGTTTGTGCGCGTTGGTGACGTTCGACTGCTTCTCATAGTGCGGCCCCATGAATCCCATCCACTGCTCATTCCAGCTGAACTTGTCGAGACGATTGTCGTGACAACCGCAGGAGGAGACGGCCACCTTGTAGAAGTCCGGATGGAACAGAAGCGCTCCCGTGGAGCTTTGTCCGCCGGCGCTGGTGCCGTAGATGCCGACACGCGTGATGTCGATGTAGGCGTACTTCTTCGCCAGCGACTTGATCCACAAGATGCGATCCGGGAAGCCCGCGTCGGCGATGTTCTTCCAGCACACGTCATGGAATGCTCGCGACCGGTGGGCCGTCCCCATGCCGTCGCACTGCACGACAATGAAGCCCAGTTCGGCCAGGGCCATCATGTTGCGATACGCGGCAAACGACTTGGGCGTGAACGAGCCGTGCGGGCCGGCATAGATGTATTCGATGACCGGATATTTCTTGTTCGCGTCATGGTTCTGCGGGCGGCAGACGATGCCCCAGACGTCCGTCTTGCCGTCGCGCCCCTTGGCGACGAAGACTTCGGGAGCGAGCCAGCCGGTCGCCTCCAGAGCCGAGATGTCCGCCTGCTCCAGCCTGCACACCAGCGTGCCGTCGTCGACGCGGCGCAGCTCATGCACTGGCGCCATGTCGACGCGTGAATAGGTGTCGATGAAGTACTTCTTGTCGGGCGAGAACGCCAGGCCGTCCTTGCCGCGGTAGTGATCGCCGTTGCCCTCGGTGAGGGCGACTAGGCCGGTGCCGTCGAAGTTGACGCGGTAGTAGTGGACGAAGTAGGGATCCTGGTTCGGGTTCCTGCCGTTGCCGCGGAACCAGATTTGCCGGGCCTTGGCATCGACGCGATCGATGCCGCGAACAGCCCATTCGCCCTTCGTAATCTGGTTCTTGACGGCGCCTGTCTTGCCATCGATCAGGTAGAGATGCTTCCAGCCAGCGCGCTCCGAGGCGAAGAGGATTTCGTCGGTTGCATCGAGATAGTTTACCCAAATACCGGGTATCTCATCGAACCTGGGAGAATGCGCCGTCCAGATGAAAGTCTCGGCTTTCTCGTCGATGATGTTGCGCGTCTTGCCGGTGCGCGTATCCACCTCGACGACGCGGAAACGTTGATGGCCGCGATCGATCTTTTCAAAGGTGAAGTGCCTGCCGTCCTTGCTCCAACGCAGACGGGCCACGCCTCCGTAGTCGATGCGCTCGACGTCGGCCTTGACCGGTTTCTTGGTCTCCATGTCGAGCACATGAATCTCGTGGAGGTTGAACTTGTCGCCCGGGCGCGGGTAGGGCCGGCGGTGCAGCCTGGCGGCGAGCTGGTCCTTGGGGCTGGTTTCGATCATATAGACTTCTTTGTTGTCCCCCGGTTCGGTGCGGATCATGACCAACGCCAGGGAGTCCGGGGCCCAGATCAAGGAAGCGAACGGATTGCCGGCCGTGCCGACAGTGGTGAGCTGAGCATCCTTCCCTTCCTTGTCTCGCAGGAAGACATTGTCATTTTGGATGAAGGCCGTCCACTTGCCGTCGGGCGAGCGCGCTTCTTGCTTGGGTTGCGGCGGAGTGAAGCCCCCCTTTTTTTTCTGTAACGCTTCGGGTGGGGCGTCGTCGTCTTCGGCAGTCCAGAGCGAGGTTCCATCCAGTGCAGCACTTTCGGGAGCGTTGCCGATTTGGCAGGAAGACTCTTCCTTTTGAAGCCCTTTCTTGCTGCGCGTGCATTCATAAGAAGCGAGATCGCACTGCCAGGTGACGCCGCCAACTTTGAAGCGAACACTCTTGATCTCATCGGCGAACTCGATCGCGTCGAATGGCAGCCGGTCGGCGGCGACCTTCGCGTCAGACGCTTTCGCCAGCGCGGCCGCGAGCCGGGCGTGGTCGAATGCGGGCTCGCGTTTTGCCTTCTCGGCATCGACGAGCACGAACTCCCTGGCGCCACCGCGCAGGTCATTGCGATACCAGAAACGCCTGCCCTCGTCGAACCAGTGGGGCGTGATGGTCATCTTGAATGTCTTGCCGTTGGTCTGAGCCAAGAGGCCGTTCGCACGTTCGTAGGCTTTGGCGATATCGAGCGAATCCACTTTGCCGGGGCCGGATCCGACTTGATCGGATGTCTCGACGATCTTGCCGTCATGGATCGCGTATTCCGACTTCGACGTAATTGCATCAAGCGACGCAGGCGGAGCGGACTCGGCCGCCAGCGTTCGTGTGGCGCCAAGTCGTACGTAGGCAAGCCAGCCGGCCGCTACGAGTGCGACAAATGCGGCCATGAGCCAGGTCTTGCGTGAAATCGAAGAGAGGAGGCGTCGCATGGCAGATTCCTTGTCGGCCACCGCATGCGGCGCCCTGCGAGCGCCATGCCGCAAGCGGCGAGAAAGGGGTTGGATTTGCTTGTGTTTGGCGCGACATTTGTTCCTCGTTAAAGGCAACGGCATCCGCGCGTTCCGATTCCGACTGTCAGCGTGTTGCATCAATCTACGCGATAACCTCCTGCACGACCCGCCCGTGAACATCGGTCAGACGGTAATCGCGCCCACTATAACGGTAGGTCAGCCGTTCGTGATCGAGGCCCATCAGGTGCAAGATCGTGGCGTGGAGGTCGTGGACATGGACTCGGTTTTCAACGGCGGACAGGCCGAACTCGTCCGTCGCTCCGTAGCTGATGCCCGGCTTGACCCCGCCGCCAGCCATCCAGACCGTGAAACCATAGTGATCGTGGTCGCGGCCCCTGGCTCCCTCGGATGTCGGCGCACGCCCGAATTCCCCGCCCCATAGGACAAGCGTGTCATCCAGCAAACCGCGACGCTTGAGATCGATGAGCAGAGCGGCGATGCCCCGGTCGCACGCCCTGGCCAGCACGGCATGCCCGTTGACGATGTTCTCGTGCCCGGTGTCCCAGGCAATGTCATAGCCATCAATCGAGTGGGACAGTTGCACGACGCGAACACCACGCTCGACCATGCGCCGCGCCAGTAGACAGCCCTTGGCGAACTCGCTGGGGCCGTACAAATCCAGCGTCTCTCTCGTCTCGCCCGCGGTGTCGAACACTTCCGGAACGGCGGCCTGCATTCGGAACGCCATTTCCATGGACTCGATGTTCGCCTCAAGTTGTGCGTCTTGCTCCGACCGTTGCAGATGAAGGCCGTTGAGGCGAGCGATCAGGTCGGCCTGTTGGCGCTGGGCGTCAGGCCCGAGATTGGAATTACGGAGATGGGCGAGTGCCGCGTCGGGCCTCATCTGAGCAATGTTCACGTAGGTGCCCGCGTAGGCCCCGGGCAAGAAAGCGTTGCCCCAATTCGCAATGGTCGAACGAGGTTGGGCTCGCGGCGACATGGCGACAAAGCCGGGTAGGTTGCGATTCTCCGATCCCAGTCCGTACACCAGCCACGCCCCCATGCTCGGGCGGATCGGCTGCAGATGGCCCAGGTTCATCATCAAGATGGCGCTCGCGTGCTCCGGGACGTCGGTGTGCATGGAGTGAATGAAGCAGATGTCATCCACGCAGCCAGCCACATGCGGAAAGATGTCACTGACCCATCTGCCGCATTGGCCATATTGCTTGAATCCGAACGGCGACGGCATCAAACCGTTCCTCGTGTTGCGCAAAGACCTGCGATCAACGAGGGCGGGCCGTTGCCCGGCGTTTCGCGCTAGGGCCGGCTTGTAATCGAAGGTGTCCACCTGGGACGGGCCGCCCGGCATGAATAGCTGGATGATTCGCTTCGCCTTGGGAGCGAAGTGCGGCAACTTGGGCGCCAGGGGCGAGACCGCAGCCGGAGTTTCGCCCGCGCTCAGTAGGCGCGCATCGGCCAGTGCCGCCGTCAAGCCAAGGCTGCCGAAGCCCGCCCCCAGTTGCTTCAGGAATTGACGCCTCGACGGAGTAGCGAAGGCCGCATGAACCGCTGATTCGTGTGCGCGGAATGACATGAGATCGTTTCCTTTCAGCGTACTTGAAACAATTCGTAGGAACTCAAGAGCGCCTGCGCGTAGCGAGGCCATGCTTCGTCACCGGCGCCCAGGAATGTCTGGGCCAATTGTCGTTCTTCCGCTGTCGGCTGCCGGCCGTACAGCAGGGCGTAGGCACGGTCAATGCGTTCGTCTGTCGTGCGTGCTTCGCGAGTCACCCGGATGGCGAACGCCTTGCCTCGGGCTACCATGAACGGGCTGTTGAGTAAAAACAAGGACTGCTGTGGCACCGTGGTCACCGACCGCTTCGAAGCAACGCCTCGGGCCGACGGGAAATCGAAGAGCCTCATGAACTCATCGGACGGCAGCTTATCCCCGTTGCGGCTGATGGCGGCGTACAGGGTGCGGCGCGGGCTTGTCAGGATGTCTTTGACCGGATGTCCGCCAACCATTCGATCCAGTTCGCCTGTGACGGTCAGCAGGCTGTCGCGCCACGCCTCTACCTCCAGCCGACGTGGCGACATCCGCCACAGATGGCGATTGTCGCCGTCCCGCTGGAAATTGCCGGTGTCAAAGCGACTGCTCATCTGGTAGGTATCGGACAGCATAATCAAGCGATGCAGCTTTTTTAGCGACCACCCGTCTGCCATAAACCGAGCGGCCAGCCAGTCCAGCAATTCTGGATGGCTCGGCCTTTCACCGAGCAACCCAAAATTGTCCGGCGTGCGGACGAACGCTGTTCCGAAGTGATGTTGCCAAACGCGGTTGACGATCACGCGCGACGTGAGGGGGTTGGTCGAGCTGGTAATCGCCTCGGCAAGTTGCAACCGGCCGCTGCCTTTCGTCCACGAGGGCCGGTCTGGACCGGCCAAGGCGAACAGGAAGCGACGAGGGACGATCGGCCCCGGCTTTCGCAGATCGCCGCGGATAGCCAGGTTCATGTCCGCGGCTCCCGCGTCCGCCGCGGCGTGAAAGTTCGAGAGAGACGGCGGTGCGTTGGCTTTAAGCCTCGCCAGTTCCGCCTCCAACTCTTTGCGCCGGCCATCGTCCTTTGCTTTCGTTGCATCGCGCAAGGCGGCATTCGCTGCATCCAAAGTTTTTTTGTGTTCCTGATGGCGTTTGACTAAATCCGGTGATGTCGCGGGACGATCCACGTTCTTTGTGTTGTTGAACACTCCCGCAATGGAATAATAATCTGCCTGTGGGATAGGATCGAATTTGTGGTCATGACACCGAGCGCACGAGACGGTCAAACCGAGGAAGCCACGCGTGACCGTGTCCACACGGTCATCCAAAGTCTCGGCCTTGCATTTGGCGATGCTTTCCGGGTCGCCGCCGTCATCCCGATACGTGGGGCCTATCGCCAAGAAGCCGGTGGCGGACGCGGCTTCCCAGCCGGCGTCCATAAGATCGCCTGCGATCTGGTACTTCACGAACTTGTCGAAGGGCATGTCGTCATTCAGCGCCTTGACGACCCAGTCGCGGTAAACCCAGGCGAGCGGCAACGGCGCCGAATCGAGGAAGCCGCCGTGGCCATCGCTATATCGGGCAACATCCAGCCAGTGCCGGCCCCAGCGTTCGCCATAATGCGGACTCGCGAGCAGCTTGTCGATCAGTTTTGGGTAAGCGTCCTTGGAGTCGTCCTTCTCGAAAGCCTCAACCTCCTCGGGAGACGGGGGCAGGCCAAGAAGGTCGAGAAAGGCCCGGCGGATCAAGGTTCGCCGGTCCAAGGGCGTGTTCGGCTTCATGCCCTTCGCCGACAGTGTAGCAAGCACGAACCGGTCGATCGGGCTTCGCTTACGGTCTGCCTCCGTCATGCCGGGAGGTTCGGTGACTTTCAAGGGTTGCCAGGCCCAGTGTCGCAGCCGTTCCGGAGTGAGAACGCCGACTTCTGGCGAGACGGCGGGCTTCACGGTCTGTATCGGCCAGGGGGCGCCCATCTCAATCCATTTCACAAGAACAGCGACCTCGTCGGCGGGGAGCCTGCCGGAAGGGGGCATTTCCAGCCCATCGTACTTGATTGCCTTCACCAACAGACTGTCCGCGGGTTTGCCGGGCGCCAGCGCGGGGCCGTTATCGCCGCCCTTGAGAATGGACTCGCGACCGTCGAGCTTCAACCCGCCCTTTAACTTCTTGGCTGACTGGCTGTGGCAGGTATAACACCGAGCGGACAGAATCGGCCGAACCTTGGCCTCGAAGAAGGTGAGTTGTTCGGCCGTCGGCATTTGGGCGAGAGCGGTCGCCGGCACACAGGCGATCAGGAGTGCCGATATGTACGAAGGTCTTAGCATGAAGCGCCCCTGAATGCCACGAGGTTTATTAAGCGTCGTGCGTGTTCGCAATATCGGCGTCGGGTAGGAGGACTAACTATTGCTCGCTCTCGATCCCTGTCAATCACCTCTGAAGATCGGTGAGAAACGTGCACCTGAGTCGCGAGGCCAAGAGGCTTGCGCTCTTTTTTTCGTATGCCACCATTTCATATCTAGGGCTCGCCCAGCTGTCCCGCTACTTTTTCCTCAAATCCGCCATCGCGGTCGCAGTAGCAACGCCTATGTGGGCGATGTACTGTCAATCCTATTACTTCTTCCGGTCGGGTATCGCCGCCAGGGCTTCCTGGTCGGCGGTGGTGATGAAGTAGCCGAGCGGCTTGTCATTTCCATCGGTGATCAGCCATGTGGCTTGCGAGTAGGAGTTTTGCCGACGCATTGCCCCAGGGGCGAGTTCACCGTACTGTTTGAGTTCACCGCCGTAACTGATCCAAAACAGCTTGACGGGGATGGACGTCTTGTTTTCGAAGATCACGGTGATATTCACGCCGAGCTTCGATTTGGGCGGTTTTTCGTCGCTCGCCGCGATCCACTTCTGAGGCACAGGGGCTTTGCTGGCGGTCTTGACGGTCGCGGCGGGCAGCTTGGCGAGATCGACGCTGCGAACGATCCGCAATTCGGGCAGCGCTTTCGCGAGTTTCGCCACACCCGCATCGGTCACCTTGGTTTCCCAGACGTAGAGTCGATTGAGCTTCTTGAGACGCGTCAGATGCTCGAGCGATTTGTCGGTGACATTTGTTCCATAGAGATTCAGATACTCGAGGTTGACGAGACCGGCGAGATTCGTGATCCCGTCGTCGCCGACTTGAGTCCGCTCCAGATGCAGCGATCGCAACGTCGTGAGATTTTTCAGATGCAACAAGCCCGCGCTGGTGATCTTGGTGTCTCTCAGATTCAATGAAACGACGTTGTTCAATGCGGCAACCGATGCAAGCCCTTTGTCCGTCAGCGCCCGGCCCTGGAGATGAAACTCGACTTCCCACTCATTGGCGTTATCTCTCAGGGGACGCACGGAACCACCGAGTTTCTTAATGGCGGCAAGGGCATCTGCCGACTGGCCAGCCTGCAAGCGTGAATCGAAGCTGACGACCACCAAGAGCAGTATCGGGATCGCTGGCGCGGCCGGCGTGAGATATCGGTACATGGCATTCTCCTTGACGCTTTCGGGTATGCGATCTCAAACCAGCTACGCGATGATCTCGCGAATCGGTTCAGCCCCTTCTACGCCGACGAGTTTCTGATCCAGTCCGCCGTGGAAGTAGGACAGGCGATTGGGATCGAGCCCAAGCTGGTGGAGGATGGTGGCGTGCAGGTGTTTGACATGGAAGGGGCGTTCGGCGGCGGCGCTGCCGAGTTCGTCGGTAGAACCAACGCTGACGCCGCCCCGGATGCCGCCGCCGGCCAGCCACATGGTAAAGCCGTAGCTGTTGTGGTCGCGGCCGGTGCCTCGGGCGTACTCGGCGGTCGGTTGCCGTCCAAACTCGCCGCCCCAGACTACCAGGGTGCTATCGAGCAGGCCGCGACGTTTCAGATCGGTCAATAGACCGGCGATCGGTTTGTCGGTTTCACCGGCGTGCAAGTTGTGGTTGTGCGCCAGGTCGCCGTGGGCGTCCCAGTTGGCGTCGTTGTGATTCCCGCCCGAATAGATCTGGATGCAGCGCACGCCGCGCTCGACTAGCCGGCGGGCCAGGAGACATTGCCTGCCAAAGGCTTCGCTGCGGCCCTCATCCATGCCGTACAGTTGTCTGGTCTCGTTCGTTTCTTGGGTCAGATCAACCGCTTCCGGCGCCGATGATTGCATCCGATAGGCCAACTCGTAACTGGCGATGCGTGCGTTCAAGGCGCTGTTGCCTGCGCGCGTCATGCCATGCGCTTCGTTGTAGTCGCGCAAGGCGTCGAGCACCTGGCGTTGTGAAGTCGCCGATACCCCTCCAGGACGATTGAGATTGAGGATCGGCGTGCCTTGCGAACGCATGACGGTGCCTTCGAAATAGGCAGGCATGTAGCCGCTGGTCCAGTTCCGGGCGCCGCTTATCGGTCCGCCGCGCGGATCGAGCATGACGACGAAGCCGGGCAGATCTTGATTCACCGTGCCCAGGCCGTAGTTGACCCACGAGCCAAGCGCCGGGTGGCCGCTGAGGATGCGGCCCGAGTTCATCATCAGCATGGCCGAGCCGTGAATGGGAGAATCGGCCGTCATCGAGTGCAGAAAGGCGATGTCGTCCACCCGTTGCGCGAGGTATGGAAATAGGTCGCTGACCCGTTTGCCACACTCGCCGTACTGGCGAAACCGCCAACGCGGCTCGACGATCCGCCCCTGATTGCGGTGCCCGCCACGGCCGAACGTTCGCACTTCCACGGTTTGATTGTCGCGGCCATACATGGTGGGCTTGTAGTCAAACGTGTCGATATGACTGGGACCGCCGTACATGAACAGGAAGATAACGCTGCGCGCTTTCGGCTCGAAGTGCGGCGGGCGCGGCGCGAGCGGATTGCGGAAGGGCGTCACGCCATCCGCGCGGACCTGCTGGCTGCCGAAAAAGTCGTCGCCCAACAGTGCTGAGAGAGCGACGGCGCCGAAACCGCAACCACTTTCCCACAAGAATTCACGGCGGGTACGTCCGCAGAAGTCGCCTTGCATATTGGGTCCCCTTGGATGCTTCAAGAAGCGTACAATCGCCAGCTTTAATCCAGGTACACGAATTCGTTCAGGTTCAACGCCAACAGACAATAGAGTCGCAGAGCGTCGGGCCGCGCCACGCCGTCGGCCGCCAGATCGTTTATCAAACGGACGCCGCGCTCGATTTCCCGGGCCGACGGCTCGCGCTGGCAGGCTCGCCAGAGAATTAGACGTACCTGGTCTTTGGCAAGGTCGCCGGCTTTCTTTCGCACATCGGCAGCGAATATCTCCGCCTGTTCGTTGGCAAACTCGCCATTAAGCATGCTGAGCGCTTGCGTCGGCTGCGTGGTGGCGAATCGGACGGGACAGGTAGCGTCGGTGTCGGCCGCATCGAACACCGACAAGAACGGCACTTGCAACGAGCGCTTCAGATGAACGTAAACGCTGCGCCGGGCCGCCTCTTCGGGAGGCGAGACTTTCCAGCCTCGTCCCGGCTGGGATTGTCCAGCCAGCACGTCCTTGGAAATCTTCGGATAGATGCTCGGCCCGTACATTTTCGTGAGGTTGATATTCCCGGACACCGCCAGGATGGAATCGCGAATCTCCTCCGCCGCCAATCGGCGCGGATCGAAACGCCAGAAGAGATCGTTCTCGGCGTCCTTGGCCACACCGTTCTCACTGGATTTCGACGACATGCGATACGTGCTCGACAGCACGATCAGGCGGTGCATCTCCTTGAATCGCCCACTCTCGGCAAACCGGATCGCCAGCCAGTCGAGAAGTTCAAGATGCGTGGGCGGTGTTCCCTGGTAGCCGAAATCGCTGCTGGAGCGCACCAGGCCGCGGCCAAAATGATACTGCCACAAGCGGTTGGCAGCAACGCGCCAGGTAAGCGGGTTTTCCTTCGAGGCAATCCAGTCGGCCAGCACGCGGCGACGATGCGAAGATTTCGCGTCCTTCGGTACATCGGGGAGATTGGCCTTGATGTCGGTCAGCACCGACGGGAATCCCGGCTCGACGCGCTCCCCCTTGGCCTTCGGACTGCCGCGAACCAGGATGAACGTATCCTGGGCCTTGGGTCCGACCTCGTTTACACACAGTGCCTGCGCCATGACGGTCGGCCTGCTCTTCTCGAGCTTTTCCAGGCTCTCAACCAGCGTTTGATAGCGATTGAAATCCTCAAGAGACAGCAGTTTGCCGGCGTTTTTCCGCAAGATGTCCAGGCGATTCGTGGGGAATTTGAAGTCATCGATCTCGCCGCCTTGCAAACGCGGCGCCACCTTCTCTTCGATGGCCTGCATCTGCTTTTCCACTTCCGCGACACTGCGCTTGTATTCGGAGACCTTCGGATTCTGCTTGGTGAGATCTTCCGGCAGGGCGACCGGGCGCAACGACGCAGCCGCGCCATAATGGCGGATACCATGGAAGAACGCGAGAAAACGGTAATAGTCTTTTTGGGGCATCGGATCGATCTTGTGATCATGGCAGCGCGCGCAACTGATCGTCAGCCCCAGGAATACCTGCCCCGTGGTGGTGACAATGTCATCCAGCCCATCGTAATAGGCCAGGGCCTTGTCAACCGGTTCATCGTCCCAGGGACCGAGGCGATAATACCCCGTGGCAATAAGGCTGTCCGCCGTGACCTTGTCTAGCTCATCGCCCGCAAGTTGTTCGCGGATAAACTGCGGATACGGTTTGTCCTCATTGAAGGAGCGAATGACATAATCCCGGTAGCGCCACACAAACGGCTTGGGATTGTCGCGCTCGAAACTGTCCGTCTCCGCGTAACGCACCAGATCAAGCCAGTGCCGAGCCCAACGTTCTCCGTAGTGGGGCGAATTCAACAGCCTTGCGACGACTTTCTCGTACGCATCGAGCGATTTGTCGGCGAGAAAGCCCTTCACCTCATCGGGCGTTGGCGGCAGGCCGATCAAGTCGTAGGTAACCCGGCGCAGCAGAGCCTCTTTGTCCACCGGCGGGGCGGGCTTGAGACCACGGCTTTCGAGTTTCGCCAGGATAAAGGCGTCGATGGGGTTGCGAACCCATTTCTCGTCAGCGACTTTGGGTAGGTCGAGCTGTTTCAGCGGTCGAAAGGCCCACCAGCTCTTGGCGCGGTCGTCAACCTTGGGCGGCCCATGCCGGACCACCGTGCTTGCCGAATAGGGTGCTCCCATGTCCACCCATTTCGTCAACAAATCGATCTGCGCTTGCGGCAGCTTGCCACGCGGCGGCATCTTGATCTCGCCGTGGTTGATGGCGACCAAAAGGCGGCTTTTGCCCGGTGTTTTCAGATCGATGACTTTGCCGTTTTCGCCGCCTTTGACGAGCCCGGCGTGCGTCGTCAAATCCAACTCGCCACGAAGGCGCTTGCCGCCGCCGTGGCAGGAGAAACAATGAGCCTCCAAAATCGGCTTGATTTGTGAGTCGAAGAACTTGCTCCCCTCGGCTTGCGACGGTTCTTGCCCGAACGCGAAGCTCAGCTCGAAACTGGCAATCAGGATCGCGAGGAAGTATCGGCGCAAATGCACAAAGCACCTCTCTACTACGTTGCTAGCTTAACAGGCGCCAAACAGCTCAGGGCAGGGAGTTAAAACAATGGCAGGGGCGCGCCCTCGCAGATGATGAACGGTCTTCGTTCATGGTCGTGGAGTACCGTGCGCGGGTCGATCCCAAGCGCCGTGTAGACGGTCGCGTGAAAGTCGCTGGGGGAGCAAGCGCCCGTCGCCGGCCGAGCTCCGTCGCGGTCGCTGCTGCCGTACACTTGCCCGCCACGGATCCCGCCGCCGGCCAGGACTTGGGAATAGACGGCCGGGTGGTGGTCGCGGCCGGCGTTGTTGTTGATTATGGGAGTGCGGCCAAAGTCGGTTATGACGGCGACCAGCGTTTCGTCAAGCAGGCCGCGCTGGTCCAGATCGGTAAGCAGCGCGGAGAACGCACGGTCGAAAACCGGCAGCAAACGAGTTCGCATTTTGACAAAATGATCTCTGTGCGTGTCCCAGTTGTCGCCACTGCCGCCCGCCAAATCGCCCGCGCCGGCGTTCACTTGCACGACGGGCACGCCGGCTTCCACCAACCGCCGCGCCAACAGCAAGCTCTGGCCGCCGATGTGATCGCCGTACATCGTGCGAATGCGCGGGTTTTCTTGTTCAAGATCGTAGGCCTGACTCACCGGCGAGCTGACCAGCATGTCCGTCGCCATTCGGCGGAAACGGTCAACGCTTTCATGATCATTGGCGGCACTCTGCGGTCGGTCAAAAACTTGCATTAACGATTGACGATCGAGGAATCTCTCGCGTGGGACGTTGAGCCGCAGATCCATTTCGTGACTCGTGTAGCGCGAAACGCCACCGTACGGTTCGCCCCCGGGCGTTCTCATCATGGTCGGATCGTAGCCCGCCCCCAGCCAACCGCCGAATTGTCCCTGGATCAAAGCGCCGTTGTCATAATTCAAGTAAGGCATACAGATCGCGCGCGGCGTGCCGTCATTCGGGTCGCGGAATTTGGAAATCATCGCAGTCACCGACGGCCAGTTTTTGCGGTCCATGGCATTTCCCAACGGCGCAGAGTGGCCGGTAATGCTACGGTAAAGGGCGCCGCCGTGTCCGCCGATATTGTGATGCAGCGAGCGAACAATCGCGAGCTTCTCGGTGTGCCTCGCCATCAGCGGAATGTGCTCGCTGAAGTGAATTCCCGTCGTGGCAGTCCTGATGACCCCAAACTCGCCACGCAGATTCGCGAGCGCGTCGGGCTTGGGGTCCCATGACTCCTGATGGCCGATGCCACCCCACAGATAGATAATGATGCACGACTTAGCGGGAGTTCGACGCGTGCCGCCCGCCCCAGCGCGCATCTGCAGAAATGTGGGCAGCGTCAGCCCGGCGATACCGACGCTCGAACGCAGGAAATCCCGTCGCGAAAAGTTGAGATTGAACATAGTCCCCCGGAAGTTAGAGTGCCGCCCTACTTGCCCTTCTTAATCACACAGCCATAGACACCCCCGGCAACACCACTGGGCTGGGCCTGAAATTTGACGGTGACCTTGTCCTTCTTCTGAGTCAACTCCGCGGGAATCTTATATTCCACCTCGAAGAATTCGTTCCGTTTATTGTTGTTGACGGTCTGGGTGGCAACCTTCTTTCCGTCCACCAAGATGTCGAATGTGCGTCGCTTGTCGCTGCCCCAATAGGTGCAGACCAGCGTCATCGGCGCATCGGGGAGAACTTT
>CAMAUE010000123.1 GCA_945861245.1 Singulisphaera sp. GP187 | reverse complement strand
TTCGCGCCGCAAGTGGGGCAGACGATTAGATCCGGTGCGGGATTCGGAATTTCCAATGCGCTCAGGCATTTCGGACAATTTTTTTTGACGGCCATGAGACACTATCCTCTCGATAAGTCGGTGCGATGCTCCACGCGACCAAAAATGCGCCAATGGTGAGCCTGGCCGCGTAAGGGGCAGGTTTGCGGATGCGTCAACCTGCCGCTTACGCGGCTAGGCTCGCCATCACGATAATATTGGCCTCGAGCATTATAATATCTCTTACAATCGACGTTGTGCACCGCGTCATCCGAAATACGCTCGATCGCGGGCCTCGAAACCGGCGTAGCCGAGGAGGTCGTAAAGCTCGGCGCGCGTCAGCATCTGCGGAATGCGCTCGCGTTGATGGCCCAGCGCCTTGATGTCGGCGAGCGTATCGCGTGCCGACTTTAACGCGGCACGGTATGCTGTCAGCGGGAAGAGCACCATGCGATAGCCGAGCGCCGCGAATGTTGCCACGTCGAGATTTGGAGTTCGGCCAAACTCGGTGTTATTTGCCAGGAGTGGTGCACGCACAGCTTTCGCAAACGCGGCGAACTCATCGGCGTTTTCCAATGCCTCTGGAAAGATCGCATCGGCGCCGGCTTGCAGGTACAGGTTCGCTCGCCGTACCGCTTCGTCGAAACCGTATACGCCACGCGCATCAGTCCGCGCAATGATGACGAAATCGGGATCGCGCCGACCGGCGACAGCGGCGCGCAGCTTGGCGACCATCGCCTCCGCGCTCACCACGCTCTTTCCCGACAGATGCCCGCAGCGTTTGGGCAACTCCTGATCCTCCAGATGAATGCCGGCCGCGCCGGCTTCCTCGAAAAGCTGCACCGTTCGCTCGACGTTCAACGCTTCGCCGAACCCGGTGTCAGCGTCGCAAAGCAACGGCAGCGATGTCGCCCTCGCGATCGTTCGCGCTTCGTTGACGAATTCGGAGAGCGTCAATAGCCCCACGTCCGGCACGCCGAACGATGCTGACAACGCACCGCCGGACAGGTAGACTGCGTCGTGCCCAAGGCGTTCCGCCATCTTCGCTACGAGTGCATTGAAGACTCCGGGAATAGCGATAGGGTGTTTCGTCCAGGCATCACGCAATCGACGACCGGGGGAAGACAACATGACGGGAGCCTTTCATATTACAATCGTGTCAGAACCGCGCACGCAGCAAGCGGATTGAAGGGCCGCTTACTGCGAACGCGGCTCTGACACGATTGCAAACGATTTACAATACAAAATCGGTATCGCCTCAGGAGCTTTCTTATGCCGACACAGCCGCGCCGTCCGCGTTCAGGACGAATATTCGATTGGGTAGTCATTCCGGTGTCTGCATTCGTATTCTTGGGCTTGGTACTGTATCACTATCGGCGACTCGATGAACAACACGCGGATACGAAGCTGGCCAAAGAACTTGCCAGCGAGAAGCTCGTTGATGCGCCAATTCCCAAAACCAGCAATGTTTGGCCAGGCTGGCGCGGTCCGAACCGCGACGGCGTGTCGACCGAGACCAACATTCTCACAATGTGGCCGACGAATGGACCGAAGGAACTTTGGCGGCAGCCGGTGGGCGTGGGGTACTCGAGTTTCGCCGTGGCCGATGGACGTGTGATTACGACGTTTCAGGACGGCGATTCCGAGGCCGTCGTCGCATACGATGCGGATAGCGGTAAGGAACGCTGGCGGTTTCGCCATCCCGCGCAATATCGCAATAGCTTCGGCGATGGCCCCCGCGCGACACCAACCATCGACGGCGACTTCGTCTACAGTCTTGGTGGCACGGGCGTGCTACACTGCCTGAAAGCCAAGGCCAATGCCGTTTTCGTCGAACGTGTCTGGTCTCTCGATTTCGCCCAAGTTTTCAACGCTCGCATGCCGAAATGGGGCGTCGGTCACTCGCCCTTGATCGATGGCGATCGTATTTACATCATGCCCGGCGGCACCGATGGCAACGCATTCGCCGCACTCGACAAGAAAACCGGCGCCATCCTCTGGAAAAAACACGACGACGAACCCAGCTACGCCTCGCCGATCGCCGGCGTGTTTGCAGGCGAAAAACAAATCCTCTTTTTCGCCGGTGCCCGCCTCGTTGCCGTCGCGCCCGATACGGGCGAGGAACTCTGGGACCACCCGCGGGTCGTCGATAGCAACTGTAACATCGCCACGCCGATCGTCGTCGGCGATTATGTCTTCATCTCAGCCGGCTACAACCGCGGCTGCGCCGTGCTGAAAATCGAGAAGGCCGGCGATACATGGAAGCCCGCACTCGTCTACGCTCACCGCCGCATGCGCAACCATTTCTCGTCCAGCGTTCGCCGGGGTGATTTCCTCTACGGATTCGACGACACCAACGTCACTTGCATGAACTTCCGCACAGGCGAAATTCTCTGGAAAGAACGCGGCTTCGACAAAGGTTCCGTACTGCTCGTCGCCAATCAACTCATCATCTACGGCGAAAACGGCATCCTCGCCTTGGCCGACGCAACCCCCAAAGAGTACACGGAAAAGTCACGCTTCACCTTCACGAAGAACGGCCGATCTTGCTGGTCGGTACCAGTCCTCGCCAATGGCAAGTTGTACGTGCGCGACCACGAGTACCTGGTGTGCTTCGACGTGGCGGCGAAAAAATGAGTTTTTCAATCCCAAATGTGACGCCACCGACAAAAGTCGCTTTACGAGCCGGAAGCGTAAGCGACGGACTGGAGAAATCCGTCGCTTACGCTTCCGGCTCGTATATTTGTCGGTGGCGTCACCTTTGGGCTTGTCAAGTCCGTCGCCCTAACCGAAAAAATCCACATCTTCGTTAAAGTTTACCCAGACCATCAGACGATACCATCCGCAACGGCATCAGGCCGGGATTCCGTAGTTATCGTTCGAGGGATGCGGGCTATGAAGATTCTTCGCAAATCACTGTACTTGCTGGTCGCATCATTGGTTACGATGCTGCTCACGGGTTGCAATCCATTCGGGATGGGATTCTTCACGCCGATTCCGGTGCAGACCTGGATGGGCGATCGGATATCGGAACGCGTGGAGAACAGGAACGACCACAAGGTACCGGTGCTGCCGCCCATCACACCCGGCCATCGACCGTACTGCGAGGACCCGCCGGAGCAACAGGAAATTTTGCGGGCGATGCCAAGAGTGACACGTGGGATACCGTACCTCTACGAAGAGTTTCGCGATGATATCGAGTTTACCGTGGAAAAGTTGGTCGATCGTATCGACCCGCCACGATTTATTCCGCTCTTGGGGCCAGCTCAGCTGCATCATTGTCACTGGAAGTGTACGATGTATTATACAGAGACGATTGATTCGTCCTATCCGTTCCCCGTTCGCATCAAGCGCCGGCGAGCGGAAGTCATCTACATCGATAAGGATCATTTCCACTTGGTCGCTACCAGCCCGGACGCGATGCAGGAGATTTATCGCTCGATGACCGCGGTGAGGCCGTAGTAGATGCCGATCAATCCGAGCCGGAGCGCCAGCGAAGGGCAGCAATTTGCCCCTCGCTGGCGCTCCGGCTCGGAACTTAACGGCTGACGACGAAGTTGTAATAGGTACGAACCCAGAACTGGTGAAGCAGATGTCCACTATGCGATATCGGCTAGCAACGATGGCGTTCCTCGTCATGCTCTTTAGCATGAACGGGGGGAATGCGCAGCTTCCGTTTCGCTTCTTCGGTCCGAAGTCTGACAAAAATCCCACGTCGAAATCTACTCCTACAGATCCGAAACGATTCGCCGAAGGTCAAGTCGAGATCGCCTGGCTCGCTGATCCCGTCACCTTTCCTTATTACCTCGAAGCTCGTATCAACGGTTCCCAACTCGACGTTCGCGGCTACGTTCCCAACAAAGTTGTACGCGAACATGCTCTGCGAATCGCCCAGGTTCACTCGGCCCTCCCTATCAACGATGTCATGCAGGAACACCCCAGCTTACTCGTTCGATCGGTCCAGATGTCGCCACAACAATTGCAAAAAAGCGTCAACACGTCGCTGAAGGTCGCCTTGCCGAAACAATATCACCAGTTGAAAGTCGAATGCGGGGCCGACGGTAAAGTGTTCGTTTCAGGGTCGGTAGCGAGTGACGAGGAAAAAGTCGCCGTCAGCCATGCGCTGCGTCGGCTGCACGGCTGCACAAGCGTGCAGAATCTGACACTTGCGCCGACGAAGATTGCCCAGAACCCGCCTCCGCCCGGCCCGCCGACCGATCGGCCGGTGGTCGCGCAGGATCCAAAAACGAAATCGTGGTTGACTTGGCCGTTCGCCAAAAATTCGGGCGGGACGACGCGCGACGAGCCGCCGCTGCTTGAACCGAAAAAACCGACGCCTGGTGGCAGCGGTACCAAGGGCACCGTGATTGTCGAGACCAGTCGTCCGAAGATCGAGGGCCCTCGCCTCTTTCCGATGGAAGATCTCAAGAACTCCGTTAATGTGGTCAAAGTACAACTGCCAACACCGAAGACACCCGTGAACATGACCGCCGGTGAGTTGCAGAAACGGATTCTCAGTGCCTGCCCGAAGGTGAAGAATGTCGACGTCGTATTCCTGTCAGCTACGTCACTGCGCATCACCCTCGAAATCCGCGAGGAGAATGACCTGAATCCCACCACCGACCGGGTCTTTGCCATGCCCGAATTGCAGAATTACCAGCCGGAACTACAATTTACGATTAGCCCCTGAGCCTGACACGCCCGAAAATCGTACGAGTCGGAAGCGTAAGCGACGGTTTTGACCCGTCCGTCGCTTACGCTTCCGGCTCGTAAAACGACTTTTTTCGGGCGGCCTCATTCCTACTCCATGCACTCGAGCTTTCCGTGTCGATCGACCTTTCCACGTTAGCGCCGTCTTGTCCGATGTCGACTGATCCGTCGGCCACACCCGACTGCGCCCGGCGTCTTGTTCTTGCCGAATGCCAAAAGCAGATGCGAGCCGAGGGCCAGTTCGGGGAAGTTGACATGGGACGCTATCGCTGTCGTTACATCGCCTGGGGGCGCGGAACGACGCTCGTATTGATACCGGGCATGGCAAGCGAAGCGGAATCGTTTGTAATGCTCCTGGCACGCCTGCGTTCTCGCTTTCGCTGCATCGCCTACGACCTTCCCGACGGCGTTCACGACGGCGCTCGGCTCATGCGATATCGCCACGCCGACCTCGTGGGCGATCTCTTCGCATTGCTCGACCATCTCAAGATTCGCGAATGTGCGCTGCACGGTTTTTCCTTCGGCTCCACGATTGCCCTCGCGGCAGCACATCGGTCACCGTCGCGCTTCTCGCATCTCGTGCTGCAATCGGGATTCGCGCAGCGTAGGCTCGCGCGGACCGAGGTATTCGCCGCCTCGTTCGCGCGATTCCTGCCGGGACGATTGAGGCATTTGCCGATGGTGCGGACGATTGTTGAGAAGAACCACCGCGAGCCGTTTTTGGCGAGAGAGTCGGCGGTGTGGGATTATTTCGTCGAGCGTCATTGCGCTGTGCCCTTGCGGGCGTTCGCCCATCGCGCGTTGATGCTACATGCGACCAACCTGCGAGCACTACTGCCGATGATCCCTGTCCCAACGCTGCTCGTGTGCGGTGATCGCGACCCGCTCGTTGGCCGCGCGTGTGAGGCCGAGTTGCTTGCGGGGCTCAAAATATGCGGTCGCGCCGAAATCGAGCAGTGTGGCCATCACGCTCATCTGACGCATCCCGAGGTCCTCGCGGAAGTGTTGCAGCAATTCTTGGCGCGTTCGATTCAAGCCCAGGGATGAGGTACTCGGAATCCCTGGGCTTTTGGAAAAATCCTGACACTTTCCGACCGCGGCGCTGGTATGCTCCCGAAAGCGGTCGCGATGCCGGGCCTTTTTCTTATTTCATCTCCGCACGAACGGCATTGCGAAATCCCGCATCATCTTCGGAGTTTTTTCGATGTCATCTTCAATTGACGACCGTCCGCAATCCGAATCGGCCTGGCCCGACGAAGCACGCTCGGCGCTGCGCTGGATCTGTACCAACAACCCGTTCTACGCCATCAGTGCCGCCCTCTTTTTGGTCGGCCTTTGGCTGTCGTTCGGCGATCCCGAAAGCGCGGAGGACACGACCGCGCTGATGACGGGCCTCGCCGGATACACGTTACTACTGGCAGGCACGGCGTGTCTGCTCGTACGCTTTGCAAAGGTCTGGGACGACGCTCGCACCGTGATTCTGCTCGTCGTGCTGATGTTTCTCGCCACGTCGGTGACCTTCGACCACACCATCGTTTTTGACATCGGTCGAAACGAGCATCCGATCCGCGGCTATTTGTGCAACACGATCGGCTTGGTGCTCGCGATCAGCTTGAGTGCCCTGGTGTTGAGGGTCGTCAAGCTTCGGCTGCCGACCGTCTATCGTTGGCCGTATTATTTGCTGCTGATGTTTTTCTTTCTCTACCCGCTTGCTCTCGCACCGTTTCTACATGCGCCGCGAGGCGACGGCATGATGTGGGGCCTATTCGGATTTTCGTCGATCGCCGGGTTGATTTTCCTGTCGCTTCTGCCGGCGATTCGACGCGGGGCCGAGACGGTGCGCGACAACGGCAGTCCCTGGCCTTGGCCGTTCTATCCGTGGTCGCTGTTTGGACTGCTGGCGTTGGCGGTGCCGGGGCGGGCGATCTTGCTCTGTTATTCGATGCACCTGATCGACGTGCACGACCTCTACGACATGACGTTCGGCTCCTACTTCCTGATTCCGTTCGGTTTCGCGTTGACGATTCTCTTGCTCGAAGCCGGCATCGTGACTTGGCACGCTTGGGTACAGGCCGGCGCGTTGTTTGCCCCGATCGGGATGGTCGTACTGAGCGTCATCGGCCATCGCGGCGAACCGATCTATGTGGAGTTTCTGCAACGATTCATCACGCAGCTGGGTGGCACGCCGTTTTTCCTGACGCTGCTCGCATCTGCGATATTTTACTTATACGCAATCATTCGTAGGGTCAGTTTCGCACTCGAAGGATTCACGGCCGCCCTCGCCGCGTTGGCTTTTGTAGCGCCCGGCACGATGGGTTTGGGCGACCTCGTCACGCCGCGCGCCGACCCGTTGCTCGTGGCGGCGACGTTGTTGTTCGCGGTGGGTATCTATCGCCGCGGGCTGTGGCGCTGCCTGTTCGCGTCGCTGGCGCTGGCGGCGGGCATCGTGCTGGCGATCCCACTGGACAGCGAACTGGCGCCCTATCGCTGGATACTCGCGTTTCATGTGGTCGTCGGCGCGATGATGCTGATGGGCGCGTTCTTCGACGACGACTTCGCCTACGCGCTGCGTTTCATCGCGACGTCGCTGATCGCGTTCGCCGCTGTCGGCGTGATGGTGGCGCCGATGCCGCTTCCTGGCAATCTCCATCCGCTCGTGGCCTTGCTGTATCCACTGGGGCTAGCGGTGCTGCTCGCAGCATACGGCGGGTTCCTGTGGCATCCGCCAACGCTGGTTCTCGCCGGCATCGTCGTGACGATCTGGATCAGCGTTATCGGCTGGCAAATCTACCGCATTGGCCGGCAGGCCGTCGTGGGGTTGGATTATCTTGCGATCAGCCTGCTCGTCTTCGGCTTGGCAATTGCGACCAGCCTCGCGAAATCGGGCCATCTCTCGCGCGGGGTGTCGTGGCTACGCGAGCGTTTCGTCAGGGCCGAATGACAGGATACCTTTGACCGATTAGATTGACGCTTTTCCGAGCCGCGACCGTAAGGGAGCGGCCAGACATAATCCGCACGGCATCCTGTCGGCCGCTCCCTTACGGTCGCGGCTCGGAGAAATTTTGATCGGTTTGAAAAGGCGACAATTTCTACCGCGCTCGCCTTGTAGCCGAATTCGTGAGAATTCGGCTACAAGGAATCGGAATTCTCACGAATTCGGCTACAAGCAGGCTCAGGAGTGATGTCAACGTTCACTCAATTCTGCTAAACTTGTAAGTAGGTTCCTACCGCCGATGATCCGCCGTCCACGCGAGATTTTTCCATGCGATATACTTTGGCCTGCTCGATGTTGGCCCTCCTGGTATGCTTCCAGTTCAATCCGATCCACGCCCAAGTGCCGACGACGGTCGAAGTCTTTCCGCCGCAGTTTGAGTTGAACGGTCTGCACGAAGGTCGGCAGCTGCTCGCCACGGTTTTCATCGGCGACAAAACGCGCGACGTGACCCGCGCTGCTGGCTACAGCGTCACTCCTGAAAATGTTGTGCGTGTCTCGACGCAAGGCTTTGTCCGCCCGATCGGCAAAGGCTCGGCAACCATTTTCATCGACAGCGGTGGCGTCAAGCGTGAGTCCAAGGTCACCGTCAACGACTTCGACGATGCCAAGCCGCTCCATTTCGCCAACGACATCGAACCGATCCTCTCACGGCACGGTTGCAACTCCGGCGGTTGTCATGGGCGAGCAAGCGGGCAGAACGGATTTCGGCTGTCGCTGTTCGGGTTCGATACCGCATTCGATTACAACGCGATCGTCAAGGAAGCACGCGGTCGCCGCATCTTCGCCGCAGCCGCCGAGAGCAGCTTGATTCTGACGAAGGCGTCGGGCGTCGTCGCACATGGCGGCGGGCGACGGTTGACGCCGGAAAGCGAAGATTATCGCACGCTGCATCGCTGGATCACGCAGGGAACACCTGTGGGCGATGACAAGGCGCCGACGCTCAAACATCTGAAGATCGTGCCGGAGCAGCGCGTCATGGATCGCAAACACGAGCAGCAGATTGCTGTGCTCGCTCATTACACCGATGGCACGGTGCGCGATGTCACCCGGCAGGCGCAGTATCAGTCGAACGAGATCGCCGTCGCCGCCGTCGATGCGGATGGTCTGGTGCGGACGTTCGAGATGTCCGGCGATGCGACGATCATGGCACGCTATATGGGCCAGGTCGCTGTGTTTCGCTCGCTGGTTCCGTTGGGCAAAACGATTGCCAAGTATCCCGACTTTCCCGCGAACAACTATATCGACACGCATGCGCTGGCGCGCTGGAAGACGCTCGGTATCGTGCCATCGGAGCTTTGCACCGACAGCGAATTCATCCGCCGGGCGACGGTCGATCTGTGTGGCCGACTGCCGACGCCCGAGGAAGCGAAGGCGTTTCTCGCCGACGGCGCGAAGGACAAACGCGCGAAGCTGATCGATCGCCTGCTGGAATCGCGCGACTATCCGGCCTATTTCGCAATGCGCTGGGGCTCGATCCTGCGCAACGCCAGCCTCGCCGGTTCCGAGCAGGCGGCGTATGCGTTTCATGAGTGGATTCGCGATCATATCGCCCGCAATCGCCCCTTCGACGAATTTGTGCGCGGCATCGTCGCCGCCGCCGGTGAATGGCAGGACGCGCCAGCGGTGAACTGGTATTGGCAGATGCGTGACGACCAGTTGCACCAGCCCGTCGCCGACACGGCTCAGGTGTTCCTTGGCTTGCGGTTGCAGTGCGCGAAGTGCCATCACCATCCGTATGAGCGTTGGAGCCAAAACGACTACTACGGCCTCGCCGGATTCTTCTCGCGCCTGGGTCGCAAGGGCCTCGGTGAGCCGCCGCCCTATTATGCATCGCGGACGCGCACAAGCAGCGAGATCAATCCGCACACGGGCAAACCGATCGAGCCGAAGTTGCTCGATGGCGATGTGCTCAAAGTCGCGCCCGAGGACGATCCTCGGCACAAGCTGGTTGACTGGATGGCGGAACCGAGCAATCCGTTTTTCGCGCGGGCCCTCGTCAATCGCACCTGGGGCCATCTGATGGGCCGTGGGCTGGTCGATCCGATCGACGACATGCGCGAGACGAACCCGCCATCGAACCCGGAACTGTTGGATGCGCTTGCGCAGGACTTCGTCAAATCGAAATTCGATGTCAAGCACATCATTCGGACGATCTGCAACTCGCGCACGTATCAGCTCAGTGCGGAGCCGAACGAGTTTAACAAACACGACAAGCAGAACCATGCCCGCTACTACGCCCGGCGAATGATCGCCGAGGTGCTGCATGATGCGATCGATCAGGTGACGCAATCGCGGACGACATTCAGCAAAATGTCGCGCTCGGCCCGGGCGGTCGATCTGCCGCACGAGGGATTCGCGTCGTATTTCTTGGATACGTTCTCGCGTCCCCAACGTTCGAGCGCATGCGAGTGCGCCCGCAGCGACAGTGCAAATCTACCGCAGGTGCTGCATCTGGCGACGTCTCCAGAGATCGAACGCAAGATCAGCAGTCCGAAGGGCCGCGTGGCGCAACTGATGGAGCGTAAAGCGTCAAACGAGGATGCAGTGACGGAGTTGTACCTGGCCGCGTTCGCGCGGACGCCGACGCTGGCGGAGCGCGATCGTTCGCTGCAGTTCCTGCGCGGCCAGCCGGACCAGCGCCGCGGCCTGGAGGACTTGGTCTGGGCGCTGATGAACACGCGGGAGTTCATGTATAATCATTGATGGATGCGGGCATTCAAGCTGAATCGAGGTGAATTATGATCGAGCAAACGACAAGAAAGCCAATCAGCCTCAACGTTGGTGATCGGGGCCATGCGTCAATCCACCTTCTCGCAAGCCACATGACGGAGGTTAAGGACCTTTTGACCAACAATGGCGTCAATTTCTGGGTGAATGAAAACTACTTCTCGCGAAATGGCGGGCCGGAATATGGGCACATTTATTTGAGCTTTAAGACCGATATTGAAAAGGTGCGGGCCTTGCTGGATTCGATACACACTTAGCGGGTCATCCCATGACCCTCGCGGAAAAGATTGTTAGCCTTCGACAACGCACATTGACCGAACTCAGGGACGCTCATGATTACTACGCAAATACCAAAGCGGCATGGGAGTACATCGTTGATGATATTAATGCCGGCGGCGGCCTGACAATAAGGAACGATTTAACAGGAAGTAATACAGGTTCTGCCGAGTTGGCGAAGAAGGCAGATGGTTATGTGAAAGTGGAACTTGCCGAAGCCACCTTCCAGCAATTCATCGCGATCTTCGAGAGCTTCCTGTTCGACTTCCTTCGTATCTGGCTAGCCGCATATCCGCAGAATCTGTTCGGCAGGAAAGTCGATTTTCGCGATATTTACGAATCACAGAACATCGAAGCGGTCACGCTGCTCTTTGTTAACAAAGAACTAAATGAATTGCTCTACGATCGGCCCGTGAAGTGGTTTGAGTATATCGAAGACAAAATGAAGCTCGACTGCCCGTCTGCAGGCGAGATCGCAATATTCGCCGAAGCCAAAGCGACACGCGATGTGTTGGTGCACAATTGCGGAGACGTCGGAAAAACCTACGCGGGCAAGGCGGGGAGGCTCGCACGTTACGAGATCGGCGAGCAGGTCGAGATCATGGAACCGTACCATCGCCAAATCTGGTCGTTGCTGTGTAAAATCGCTGATGATATGGGTGAGGCTGCTCTCGTGAAGACGGCCTGATGCATCCAAACGAGCCAATACCGACAAGGAAAACCATCAATGGCTGATTCGACTCCCGCGCCCATCCCGTCTCCTCGGGCGTGCTGCCGATTCCCCGTCCTCGTGCTGCTGATCGGGGCCATCCTCTTCGCCGTGCCGTGGGTTTGGCTGGCTCTGGAAGCGTATGCCCTGCAAATCGGCATCTCGGAAATGGAGTCCAGCCTGGCCGAGGGCGCGGTGCCGTTCTTCATGTTCACACAGTGGATTGTGCCCGTGCTGACGGCGGCGCTGCTGGTGCTCTGGTGGCTGTTCTTCTCGGGCGTTGCCTGGAGCGTTCGGCTCGTTGGCATCGTGCTGGTCGGCGGGCTTGCCGTCGGCTTCGGATTATGCATACGGAAGTTCGAGTTGACGATGGGTCGCGTCGGCCTCGTGCCGCGTATCGAATTCGTCTGGGACGCAGCCTTGGAATTTGACGCTCATATCGAGATCGACGGAATGCCGCCGATCTCTGCATCGATCTCGGATCGCGATTTCCCGAGCTATCGCGGTGTGAACACCGATGGGATCGTTTCCTTGCCAGGTTTCCAGACCGATTGGTCGAATGTAAGCCCCGAACGCCTGTGGTCGAAATCCTGCCTTGGCGGCTACGGTGGCGTCGCCGTCGCGGGCAACATCGTTGTCACGATCCTTCAGCATGAAGCCAAGCAGGAAGAAGTGATTGTTTGCTACGATCGCACCACGGGCCGACAACGCTGGACCTTTGCCTACAGCGCTTATCACAAAGACTTCATGGGCGATGGCCCACGGGCAACGCCGACGATCCGCGACAATCGCATCTACAGTCTCGGCGGTATGGGCGATCTCGTCTGCCTGGGCGCTACCGGAAAGAAGCTCTGGGCCGTGAATATCCTCAAGGATTCGGGCGCCGAGAAGCTCAAGTGGGGCATGACTTCGTCGCCGTTGGTCGTGGACGGTCTGGTCATCGTCAATGCGGGCGTCGATCCCGCCAATCCGATCGGGCCATCGCTGCTAGCATACGATGCCGTCGAGGGCAAGATTCGTTGGCAGACAGGCAAACGCAAAGCTGGCTACAGCTCAGCGCAGCTTTCGACAATTGCCGGTGTCGCACAGGTGCTGCTCTTCGATGGCGAGGGGCTGGTTTCTTACGATCCGAAGTCGGGCAGAGAGCTTTGGCAGCATCCGTGGGTGACACAGTACGAGATGAATTCGATCCAGCCGGCCGTCCTCGGCGACGATCGCGTTTTCATCTCGTCTGAACTCGCGAACGGCTGTGCGACGATCAAGATTACACGCTCGGCTAATGCCGAGTGGAGCACCGAAGTCCTTTGGCAGCACAAACGCTTCGCCTCGCGCTTTGCCAATGTCGTCACCGATGGCAAACGGCTCTTTGGCTTGCACAATCTCAACGGCGTGCTCACGTGTCTCGACGCCAACGATGGCAGCGTGCTTTGGAAAGCTAACCGCCAAGGCCCGGGCCAACTGCTGCTCGTTAACGACGCATTGCTCGTCGTCCACGGCGAGACGGGCGATGTGTCGCTGTTCAACACCGACGGCGGCGAGCTTGGCCAGCATCGCGCGTTCGTCGAGGCATACAAGACCTGGAACACGTCTGCCCTTGCGGGCGATCAGCTCTTTCTGCGCAATCAGCGCGAGATCGTCTGCGTGAAGTTGCCGATGCGGTAGGGAAGATATCCGCTGTTTAGCCGCTCGCCTTTGGCGAGCGCGGATTTCGCGCAATGCGATGGAAATCGCCACACTCGCGCTCGCCAGAGGCGAGCGGCTAAACGAAATCGCTCGGATCGAATATCATACCCCGAACGTTCGCATCGTACATTCTTTCCGGGGGCAACATCATGCGATACATCTTCGTCATCGTCGGCTTGGCGACAATCGCCGTTGCCAGTTCGCGGGCACAAGACAGCACCATCGCGTCGCTGCAAAAGCTAGACGCACGCGTCTTCGCTCCCGACTCAGCCGACGCGAAACTGCGATGGGACAGCGTCACGCAGCTGCGGAACGCCGTCAACAAACGCGACGTCGAAACCTGGCGCACCATCAAGTCCAAAGCGGACTGGGAGAAGCTACGCGACGATCGAATCACCAGCCTCAAGCACTCGCTCGGCGCGTTCGGCGACGCCCCGAAGGTCAACGCCATCACCACGAAAAAACACCAGGGCGACGGTTTCACCGTCGAGTGCGTCCTCTTCGAAACGCGGCCGAATTTCTTTGTCACCGCCAACCTTTACGCACCCAAGGACGTGTCGAAGCCGATGCCTGGTTTCCTTATCGTCCATAGTCATCATAATCCGAAAACGGAGAGAGAACTGCAAGACATGGGTATTCTGTGGGCGAAGCAAGGCTGCACCGTGCTCGTGCCCGACATGCTCGGACATGGTGAACGCCGGCAGCATCCGTTCACCGATGCGAAGACCTACCCCGAAGCGTTCAAGGTCGGCCGGCAGGATTACTATTTCCGCTACAACGTCAATCTGCAACTGCAACTCGTCGGCGACAGCCTGATGGGCTGGATGGTGTGGGATCTGATGCGGGCCGTCGATTTGTTGGTCGCGCGGCCGAATATCGACAAGTCGAAGATCATGGTCTTCGGTTCCGTCGCGGGCGGCGGGGATCCGTGCGCGGTGTTGGCGGCGGTTGATCCACGCATCCAGGCCGGTGCTCCGTTCAACTTCGGAGGACCGCAACCGGAAACCTCGGTGTTCAAGGACGATCCCGAGCTGTCGTTCAACTACATGGGCGGCGGGTCGTGGGAATCGACGCGCGGTCTTCGACTCGGCGCACGCGATGGCTTCTTGCCGTGGATCATCGTCGGAAGCATCGCGCCACGCGGCCTTGTTTACAGCCATGAGTTCGCCTGGGATGAACCGCGTGATCCGGTCTGGGCTCGCTACAACAAAATCTGGGGTGACTTCTACGGCGCCAAGGACAAGCTTGCATCATCGAAGGGTCGGGGGTCCGTGAAGGGCAAAGCGCCCGAATCGACACACTGCAACAACATCGGCTTCGAGCATCGCAAACCGATCTATCCGACGCTGACGAAATGGTTCGGCCTGCCGATCCCAGAAGAGCCGAAGGCCCGCTTCGAATCGAGCGAACTACGTTGTTGGACCGACGAGGCGAAGAAAACGCTGAAGCCAAAGGTTGTGCATGAAATCTTGAGGCATCAACAGTTCCGAGTCGAGCCAGCTCACCTTACCGATCGTTGGCTTGACCTGCTCGGCATCGTGGAGCAAAGTAAGGGCGCGGACCTATTGCGCAATCCCACGAAAGCGGTATGCCAAATCGAGCGTGTCAAGAATGATGGTCCCGCGCCGCCAAAGCTAAACTTTCACGCGGAGCGAATTATCATCACGCATCCCAACGATCCGTCGCTGCGCGTGCCGGCGTTGCTGCTGCGTCCGCAAGGCAAAATCGCCGTGCATCACGTGGTGATCGGACTCGCGCAGGACGGCAAGGCGGGCTTCCTGCAAAACCGCGCCGAGACGATTGCCGACCTTCTGTTGAAGTACAAGGTCGCTGTCTGTCTGCCCGATTTGCGTGGTACGGGCGAGACGGCCAACGACGGGCGAAACCGAACCAGCGGGGCGACGTCTTACTCAGCCTCGCTGCAACGGCATGGGCTGACGGTGCCGGGCGTGCAGCTTCAGGAATTGGCGACGGTTATGAATGCGCTGCCGAGCCGGGGCTTCAAAACGGTGTCGTTGTGGGCCGATTCGTTTGCGGAACCGAACGATCCGGGCATCAACTTTGCCGTGCCGTATGAGGTTGGCAAGACGCCGCGCCAGTCCGAGCCGATGGCAGGGTTGCTCGCGCTCCTCGGCGGGGTGTTCGGCGGCGACAACGTCAAAGCCGTCTACGTCCGCGGCGGACTGGTCAGCTTTCGCTCGATGCTCGATAGCCCGTTCTGCTATTTTCCACACGAAGCGTCGATCCCGGGTGCGCTGCGACACGGCGACATCGACACGCTCGCCGCCGGTAATGCCAAACGCAGCCTGCGGCTCGAAGCGCTGGTCGACGGCCTCAATCGGCGGGTTGACGATGCCACGCTCAAGGCAGCCTACAAAAGCGTCATGTTCACTCGGCCCGCGCATGATATGATGGTGCTGCGGTCCGAACCTGGAACGCCGAGCGATGTGGCGAATTTCTTGATGTCGCGCTCGGGGAAATGATTGTTTTTCGTATATAGCCCGCCATTTGTGGCGGGTACACGCAAGACCCGCCATCAATGGCTGGCTAAATAAATGAGTACCAATGACCATCGAAAAAAAACGACGCAAACCTCTGGAGATTCCTCTCATCGGCGATGTGGACGACTGGGAAGAGGACGTCATCAAAGCGATGCTCGAAGCGAAGCCACGCTGCGAGTGTACTCTCTACTTCGACAGTCTGGGCGGCAGCGTTTATGGCGCACTGGCGGTCACGACGCTGATGCGGCAGCGCCAGCTGCAATGCACGGGGATCGTGCTTGGCGAATGTTCTTCGGCGGCGCTGTTGGTCTTCGCTGCTTGCCAAAAACGCCTGGTGACGCGCTTTAGCACTCTGCTCTTTCATCGCATGCGTTGGCAGAGCGAAAAGCGTGTTGGCGCCGCCGAGGCCGGTCTCTGGGCCAGCCATTTCTCAGGTATGGAAAAGGACATCGACGATCTGCAAGCCAAGCTGTTCGGCACGGCTGAGCAGCAAGTGCGAGAATGGACGACGCAGGGCCGATACGTCAACGGCAAAGAAATAGCCGACGCCGGCCTGGCGGAGTTGTTCGAGGTTTGAGTTCTAATATAGCCCGCCATTTATGGCGGGTTTCCGGATTCCCCGCCATAAATGGCGGGCTATCTAGAAAACGAGACGATATTTCCTGGAACTGATAAACTGTTGAAATCGACAAATCAGGAAAAACGATTACAGATGCTTGCGAACCTATTGGTCGTTGTGACAAAACAGTGAATGCGTTTTACTCGCTAGGAAACAACCTCATGCAATTGCAATCCTCGGGCAAGTTTCAACAATTCATTCTGTCCATGATGCTGAGCGCGAGCATGTTCTGCTTCGTCGGAATCATTTCGCTCATCACCTCGCCGACGCCCGCCTTTGCTCAGGAAGAAAAAAAAGAAGGCGAACCCGCACCCGAGGAGGGTGCCAAGCAAGAGAAGGGCAAAATCAACCCCGTCGTCCACTTCTTCGCCTCGATCGGCTGGGTGTTCGGCATGATGTTCGCCGTCATCTCCGTCGGCATGGTCGCCTTGATTATCATTCTGGTGCTTGACCTTCGGCTCGGTGAAGCCGTTCCGCCCGCGTTCGTTGAGGAATTCACCGATATGGTCAACAAACGCCAATTCAAACAGGCATACGATCTCTGCAAAGGTGAATCGTCCTATATTGGTCGCGTCTTGACGGCGGGCATGGGCCGACTTCAATATGGCATCGAAGACGCCCGCGAAGCCATGCATGCGATGTCGGATTCGGTCAAGACCGGCAAAGAATCCTGGAACAGCTATCTCGGCGTTATCGGCACCCTCGGCCCGTTGCTCGGCCTCGTCGGCACGGTGTCGGGTATGATCGGCGCCTTCCGTAAACTCGGCGAATCGACCAAAGCGCCGGAAGCGTCCGAGCTGGCAGGCGAAATTTCCCACGCCCTCGTCGTTACGCTCGTCGGCGTCGGTATTGCGGTGCCTGCGATTTTCTTCTTCACCGTATTTAAGAACCGCCTTACCGGCCTGTCGGTCAACACTCTGAATCTCGCCGATGACCTGTTGACGCAGATGTACCACAACTCGAAGAAAACGACTGGCGGCCCCGCGTCGCCGTCCGTCGAGCGTGCTTCGACGGGCGTGCAGGCGAAATAGTGTTAGCCGTTACTTTCCGAACTTGCCGCTTGCGGCTTAGCGCTCCAGTGGTACAAACTGAGCGCTAAGCCGCAAGCGGCAAACAGGCCCGAGGGTGAAATCATGTCAGCCTCTGTCGATAGTGAAGAACTCGATGTCAACCTCATGCCGCTCTTGGATTTGGTGTTGCAGTTGATCATGTTCTTCATGATTACGGTCAACTTCGTGCGCGTGGACCAGTTCGACGAATCGATTTCGCTGCCGCTCGCCAGCGAATCGGTACCGCTCGACACCGCGGCCGAGGATTGGATCTTCCTCAACCTTGACGGTGCTGGTCGCTTGGTCGGTTCCATGGGATCGCTTGCGCTTGATACGCCGGAAAAGCTCAAAGTCCATTTGATCCGCGAAAGGCAGTCGCACGAGGAGACTGCCAAGGAGCGAGGCAAAACCGGCGAAATCAAGATCGTCATCATCCTGCGGGCCGATAAGAACACGAAGTACGGCGACGTTTGGAGTTGCCTCAGTTCGTGTCAGCGGGCCGGGTTTAAGCATTGGCAGCTGCGGGTGATGAAACCAGCGGGGTGAGCGATATTGCCGGGGCGTTCGCATGAGATATTGCGAGCGCTAAGCCGCAAGCGGAATACATCAATCATTTCATGCGGGAGTTTAGCTATGGCAAGACGTGCATCACCGGGTGGGCCGGCGGGCGTTCAGCTTGGCATGATTGTCACGCCAATGCTCGACATGTCGTTTCAGATTCTCGCCTTCTTCATCATGATCTACCACCCGTCCGCGCTCGAAGGGCACATCCCCGGCAGCCTTGCGCCGCCCGATAATGTTGCGAAGACGAGCAAGGACAACAAAGCTCCTCTGCCGATGGTGGAACCGCCGTTGTCGGTTCCCGAAGACGAATTGATTCCCGGGCTTCAAGAAGCGATCCAGGTTCGCATCAAGGCCAATATGCGTGGCCAGGCGAACGACAAATTGGAAGGCACGCCCCACCAAGTGTTCATGAAGACCGGCATTCAAACGGACGAAACCCTCATCTCCGACGGCGATGTCGATTTCGAGACGGTGCTCGGCCGCATTTCCATTAAGCTGAAAGAAATCGCCAAGGCGGGCAACGTGGAGAAGACGAACTTCAAGATCGCCGCCGACGCCGATCTACGCCAGCAATACATCATGCAGGTGTACGACACGGCAAAGAAAGCGCAGTTCAAGAACATCCATTTCGTGCCACCGCCGGTGTTGAATACGAAAATCGAGTTGAAGAAGTAGTTTAGCCGCTCGCCTCTGGCGAGCGCGGGGGCGGCGCGAATCCGCCAAGGAATATTCGCCCCATCCGCGCTCGCCAGAGGCGAGCGGCTAAACAATCTCCCGCATCAAATCGATGGAACTTTTTCGGAAGGCCAGCGTCTAACCGCCGGGATGGGTGTATATGCAGTTGCACAAAAACGGCTGGAGCGTCCTGACATTCGCCTGCATATTCGCGGGTCTGTTGTGCATTGTCAGCCTTGCATCGTCAGGCCAGGAAGACGGCCAAAAGAAGAATCCGACCAAGGACGAGCCGCAGCCCGAAAAAACGATCCCGCCCGTGCCCTTTTGGGACAGCGATGCCGGCTATTTAACGCGAGCGGCGATGCACGTATTCGCCCCGGGCAAACCGTGGCATGTTCTCGGCACCCGCATCTTGGCCAGTGAGCATAAACCGGAACTTGAAG
>CAMAUE010000122.1 GCA_945861245.1 Singulisphaera sp. GP187 | reverse complement strand
CAAGCTCGCCGGCATGCGTTGGAGCGAAGAAGGCACGGATGAGATGTGTCATCTACGTGCCATGTTCCGCAGCGAAAGCAATCAGTGGGATGCGTTTTGGACACGCACCTGAACAGGCGCTCTACCAACTAAAGTGACGCCTACCCGAGGCATCAGGTTCGCAGCTGGCCGTCAGGCCGACGACCTGCAACTCGCAACCCGCCATCCTTCACGGAGCGTTCATTGCCTCCCGCTTGCGTTCGACTACACTTTCATCACCTCTTCATGCGTTTTTCCTCCTTCGGGATCATCACAATGAACGCCGCCGTGAAACATCCGCTCGAACCGTTGACCGCTTCCGAGGTCCAGCTTGCCGTAACGATTCTCAAAGACGCTGGCAAAGTCACGCTGACGACGCGATTTGTGTCGGTCAGTCTCAGGGAACCCGACAAGACCTTCGTTCACGGTTTCCAGGGCACGGGCGCCTTCCCGCGCGAAGCATTCGCCGTCCTGTTCGATAACGCAACCAACTCCTGCTACGAAACGGCGCTGTCCCTGACCGATCGCAAGCTGCTGTCGTGGACGCACATCCCTGGCGTACAGCCGACGATGACGGCGGATGAGCAGGTCGAATGCGAACAAGCCGTGCTCGCCAGTCCGGAATTTAAGGCTGCTCTCAAGAAGCAGTATGGCATTGACGACACCGCCCTCGTCATGGTCGATATCTGGAGCGCGGGCAACTACGGCTCGGAAGAGGATCGCACCCGCCGCCTGGCCAGGCCGCTCTGCTTCGTGCGCACCGATCCGACCGACAATGGTTACGCCAAGCCGATCGAGGGCTTGCGGCCCGTCGTGGATTTGAACCTGATGAAAGTGATCCGCGTGGAAGAGTACGGCCATTGGCCCCTGCCGCCGCAACAGGCCAACTACGCCGCCGACCGCGTGCCGAATCAGCGCACCGACATCAAGCCCCTGGAGATCGTCCAACCCGATGGCCCAAGCTTTGAAGTGGATGGTTACCAGGTCCGCTGGCAGAAGTGGAGCTTCGTCATCGGCTTCAATGCCCGCGAAGGCCTGACGCTCAACCACCTCTGCTACGACGACAACGGCAAGCAGCGCTCGGTGCTCTACCGCGCGTCGCTGTCCGAGATGGTCGTTCCCTATGGCGATCCGGCCCCACAGCAAGCACGCAAAAACGCCTTCGACGCCGGCGAGTACGGCCTCGGTTATTGCGCGAACAGTCTCGAACTCGGCTGCGACTGTCTCGGCCTGATCAAATATTTCGACGGCCATCTCGTCACCAGCCGCGGCCAACCGTTGACGATCAAGAACGCTGTTTGCATGCACGAGGAAGACTTCGGCATTCTCTGGAAGCACACCGATCGCCGACTCGCCGACAAACCGGAGGTCCGCCGTTCGCGCCGGCTCGTGATCTCGTCGATCGCGACCGTCGAAAATTACGAATACGGCTTCTTCTGGTATCTCTACCAGGATGGCAACATTCAATTTGAAATCAAACTGACCGGCATCTTGTCACTCGGCTCGCTGCCGCCGGGCGAGAAATCGCCTTACGGCACGCTCATCGCACCGCAGCTTTACGCGCCGTACCATCAACATTTTTTCAACGTTCGCCTTGATATGGACATCGATGGCGCCGCGAACTCGGTCTACCAAGTCGATGTCGTAGCCGATGCCCTTGGGCCGAAGAACCCATTCGAGAACGCGTTTTCCGCTCAAGCACGCTTGCTCGAAACCGAGAAAAACGCCCGCGCCAATCTCAACCTCGAAACCGCTCGCACGTGGAAGATTGTCAACCCGAACGTGCTCAATGCCGTCGGCGAAGCGGTAGGCTACAAGTTCATGCCGGGCGACAACTGCTTCCCGTATGCGTCGAAGAACGCCTGGTGGCGTAAGCGGGCCGGCTTCGTCGATCATCATGTCTGGGTGACGCCGTTCCGCGCGGACGAACGCCACGCCGCGGGCGATTATCCGAATCAAAGCCAGGGCGGCGAAGGCCTGCCGAAATGGACCGCGCAAGATCGACCGATTGCCGATACCGATGTCGTGCTCTGGTACACCTTCGGCCACACGCACTTGCCGCGACCCGAAGACTACCCGGTGATGCCGACGGCGTACATCGGCTTTATGCTGAAACCGAACGGCTTTTTCGATCAGAACCCGGCGAACGACGTGCCGCCGTCGGCGAAGAAACCTGTCGCGGCGAAATCCTGCTGCGGCGGGTGAAACGGCAGAGATATCCTATACTCCCGCTCGCCGCGTGTGCCAAGCGGTCTCGCGCTCGTACATGTGGGCAACGCGCAGCATCTTTTCCTCAGCGAACGGAGCGGCGAGAATCTGCAAGCCGATCGGCAGCCCGGCCTTCGTGAAGCCGCAGGGCACGCTGATGCCGGGGATGCCCGCGAGATTGGCGCTGATCGTATAGATGTCGGACAGATACATCGCCAGCGGATCCGAAACCTTTTCGCCGATCTTGAACGCCGCGGTCGGCGAAGTCGGGCCGACGATCACATCGCAGTCGGCGAACGCGCGGTCGAAATCCTGGCGGATCAGGCGGCGCACTTTCAATGCCTTGAGATAGTACGCGTCAATGTACCCGCTGGAGAGTGCATAGGTCCCGAGCATGATGCGGCGTTTGACCTCGGTGCCGAAGCCTTCGCCACGAGATTTTTTCATCATGTCGATCAAGCCGGTGAACGTTTCGGCGCGATGGCCGAAATGCACGCCATCGTAGCGGGCGAGATTGCCTGACGCCTCAGCTGTCGCAACCAAATAATATGTGGCGATCGAGTAGGGGCTGTGAGGCAGCGCGATCGGTTTGATAGTCGCGCCCAGGCGTTCATACACCTTGAGGGCGTCGCGGACGAATTGCTCGATCTCCGGATCGAGGCCTTCGCCGAAATACTCGTTGGCGACGCCGATCGTCAATGGGGCCAATTTTTGGTCGAGCATCCTCGTGTACTCAGGCACCGTTTGGTTGACACAGGTGCTGTCGCGCGGATCGTGGCCGGCGATGACTTCGAGCAGCAAGGCGGCATCACGGGTGTCGTGAGCGAACGGCCCGATCTGATCGAGCGAACTACCGTAGGCGACGAGGCCGAACCGAGAAACGCGGCCATAGGTTGGCTTGAGGCCGACGATACCGCAGAAGCTGGCGGGTTGACGGATCGACCCGCCGGTGTCTGTGCCCAACGAGAGCGGCGCCTGTCCCGCTGCGACTGCCGCCGCCGACCCGCCGCTGGAACCGCCGGGCGTGCGTTCGTGGCCCCACGGGTTGTGCGTGATCTGGTAGGCGCTGTTCTCGGTGGACGAACCCATGGCGAATTCATCGCAGTTCGTTTTGCCAATCAGCACCGCGTCGGCTGCGCGAAGTTGTGTCACGACATGCGCGTCATACGGCGGCACAAAGTTGCGAAGAATCTTGCTGCCACAGGTCGTGCGTTGGCCTTTGACGCAAAGCACGTCCTTCAACGCGACGGGAACGCCGGCAAGTCGGCCCAATGGCTCGCCGCGTCGGCGACGGGCGTCGATCGCTTTGGCCTGGGCGAGAACGTCGGCGTCATCAACGGTAAGAAACGCCTGCACACGCGGCTCGGTCTCGCGCAGGCGCTGGAGGTAGGCGAGCGCGATCGTCTCGGCGGTCAGGTCACCCGCGGCTTGTTTCTGGAGAAGTTCGGTGGCGGTGAGGTTAAGCATATTGCATTTCCGCTTGCGGCTTAGCGCTCGATTCGTGCCACGCGGGCGCTGGCCCCTACTCGCCAAAAACAGGAGGCACGCGGTAGAAGTCGCCCTTGCGTGCCGGCGCGTTGGCGAGCGCTTCAGCAGGCGGCAACGATACGACTGGCACATCCTCGCGAAAAATGTCGTGCACATCCGACGCGTGCGCCAACGGTTCGACACCGTCGGTGTTGATCGATTGCAATTGGTTGATGTAGTCGACGATGGCACTGAGCTGCGTCGCCATGAGCGCAATTTCCGCATCGGACAATTCGAGCCGTGCGAGGTCGGCGACTCTGCGAACTTCGTCGGCGCTGAGAGACATGAGAGCACCCACGCCCCGTGTTGCGCTCGCAATCGGCGAGCGCGTACGGGATGTTGAATCGGGGATTACAGGGTTGGCATCTGGAACGGTTTGCGTTTGATGGGCCGTTTCGCTAGGCCGCTGCGGATCGCCTTGACGGTGACGCGAACGGTCTGAACCGTGCCGTCGATCTCGATCTTGACTCGCTGCAGGTTCGGCAGGAAGCGGCGTTTGGTCTTACCGGTGACCTTTTTACCGACACCGCCCAAGTATTTGGCTTTACCGCGGCGAGCGTATTTGATGCCTCGACTGGGTTTTGCACCAGTGAGAGCGCATTGCATTGTCATGGTAGCACTCACAATTCAACGAGATAGAGTCGCCATTTCCGAACCATCAATATACCGCATGGGAACGAAATGACAAGCGGGCCATGCCACGTTTTTCCACGGGTTTCGTTCAACCAATCGGTTTCGACGAACGCCGCTTCACAAGTGATCGCATCGGATTATTAGAATGCTAAGCAGCAAGCGGAAAACAGGTGGCATTATTTCACTCGACCTAACTGATTTCAAGTTCACAACATCCGACCCAACTCGAGTTTTTTTTCCGAAAATGGTTGAAATCCGACTTGCGCCAGGTATAGTTGTGGGGAGAAGTGGGAAGAAGTGGGTTAAAGTGGTGATACAGTCGCCGTCGAGGACCGACGGATGGAGTGAAACCATCGGCCATGTTGCTCACCGGAACCCACCCACGAACTCTGGATGCAAAGAACCGATTGGTTCTACCCAAGCGAATTCGTGAGCAGTTCGGTGAAGTCGTTCAGCTTTACGTTGTGCCGGGTGCCGATAAATCGCTCTGGATTTACACCAGGGCGGATTTGGAACGGCTATCGGCGAAATTGGACGAAAGCTCAGCGACCGACAGCGAGGCTCGCGTTTTTCGCCGGCTGTTTTTCGCTCAGATGGAAGAAGTCGATCTCGACCGCACCGGACGAATGCTGATCCCCGATCGCCTGGTCGCTTTTGCCGGCCTGGGACACGATGTGATGCTTTTGGGCGTCCGCGATCACCTGGAGTTGTGGGACGAGAAATTGTGGCAAAATTATCAAGCACAGCACGGCAGTGAGTTCGATAAATTCGCGGAAGCGGCGTTTCGGAATAAATAAAACGAATTCCCAAATAGCCCGCCATCAATGGCGGGCTAAATAGAAAATTCGAGGCAACGAAGACACAGAGTAGAAATAGAAAGCGAGCGAATACGGAAGATCGGAATCTTCCCGATTCGATCACAAGGTTGTGGCCAACTCGCTCACCTTATTTATCCATCGTAACTCTGTGTTTTCCGCGCCTCGAACGAATCACTCCTCCGATTTGCGACGATCGAGCGGAGAACTGTATTGCAAGAAGTCGCTGACACCGACAGGAGGCTGCCACGGTGGTGCGCTCATGTTGAGTTCACCTCCGTTCCTCCGACGATTCCCCAATCCGTCAAGGTTTGCCGGCAGCCTCTTGAATGATACCCGCGACGCCCAACGCGGATTGCCTTTATAACCCGCGAGAGTAAGGATACACTCCTTGCTCTCGCGTTTTTTTTCGTAGCTGTCAGCTATTAGCTTTAAGCCATGCGAGATCGTTTGGCTGAGAGCATAGGCCGTTGAAAGAAATTGACTGGTCCAGTCGTTTGCCGTAGGGTGCGTCAAGCGTACTCGCGCCGACGCACCACGTGTTCGCAAGGGACCGGTGCGTCAGCGCGAGTACGCTTACGCACCCTACGGCTAACGGCTATCAGCCAGACCGTATTGCATGGCTGATAGCTGAAAGCTGATAGCTCTAACAACAGAAATCTGTGACGGTCGAGGGATCTCTCCATGCCCCAACATGTCTCCGTTCTGCCTGCTGAGGTGCTGCACTGGCTCGATCCACAGCCGGGACAGGTGATCGTCGATGCGACAGCCGGCGCCGGAGGGCATTCGGCATTGCTTTGGCAGCGCATCCAACCGGGCGGGATGCTGATCGCGCTGGACCAGGACCCGATGATGCTCGCCATCGCACAGCAGCGTTTGGGCGAGGCTCCAGTGCGCTGGTTCCATCGCAACTTCGACGACTTGCCGAGCGTGCTCGCGGAGGTCGGCGTCACCCATGTTGACGCGATCTTGGCCGACATTGGATTTTGCTCGGATCAACTCGCCGATCTCAGCCGGGGATTTAGCTTTCAAACCGACGGCCCACTCGATATGCGACTCGATCCAACCTCGGGCGAGCCGGCCGGCGCGATGCTTCGTCGCTGCACCGAGCGCGAGTTGGCGGATATTTTTTGGCAGTACGGCGAAGAACGCCATAGCCGTCGGGTAGCAAAGCGGATTGTGGAAACGAGGAAGAAGACAACGATTGCGACGAGCGGGCAACTTGCCGACCTCGTCCGCTCCTGTGTGCCTCGCTCGAAGGGTCATGGCATCGACCCGGCGACGCGCGTGTTTCAGGGCCTGCGTATCGCCGTGAACGATGAACTGGGCGCTTTGGAACGATTATTACGAGCGGCCCCGGAATGTCTGAAGCCCAATGGCCGGCTTGCGATCATCAGTTTCCATTCTTTGGAGGATAGAATTGTAAAACAGGCCTTTCGCGGAAACCCCGAATCGGTTAAAGAGCTAATGCGAAAACCGGTCCAGGCAAGCGAAGAAGAAATCGCCGCCAACCCACGTGCCCGCAGCGCGAAATTGCGCGTGGCTCAGAAAGTATGTTAGCCCGAAGCGCAAGCGATGGTTTTCGGTATTATCTCTCGCTTGCGCTTCGGGCTAACTGGAGACAATGTCATGACCCGCGAAACAAAAGTCGGCTTGGTGGTTGCTTGCTCATTCCTCGGCTTGGTCGGCGTCGTCGTCGCCTCGAAACTGCGTGGCGCCAACGGAACGACTGCCGATGCCGAGCAACAAGAAATCAAAGTTGCCGCGGCCAAGGCCAACCCGGATACGGAAAAGAATAACGTCGCACCGACGCCTCCAAAGAGCGCGAAAGATTCGGTTGTAATTTCGCCGACGCCAAAACCGGAAGAAAAAAAGCCGAGCGATGCGTTTCCGCCGCTTGGTTCAATCAATGCCGCCGACATCCGATTCGAGATTCCACCCCAGCCAAAACAGCTAGAGCCTAAGAAAGAATCGATCGACGTTGAATTAGAACGTCTGCGCAATCAGGCATTGTTGGCCCAAAATACTCAGCCGTTGAATCCGACGCCTCTCCCCATTCCGCCCACCGAACCAAATGGCAACGCCCTTTCATTCCCGTCCATCGAACCGAAGAACCCCACGCCTATCGGCGTGCCAACTGTCGAACCAAAGGGCAACGCCCTTTCATTCCCGCCCATCGAACCGAAGAACCCCACGCCCATCGGCACCCCACCGGTCGAACCGAAGGGCAGCGGCATAACCTTCCCGCCCATCGGGCGCAAGGACGAGCCCCCTGCCCTACGGCCGCCCAATACGCTCGATCCGAAGATCATCGCGCCAAACCCGATCGCTATTGATGGTGATAAGAACCAGGGAATCGTTGGCCAAATCAGCGGTGTGCAGCCCGTTCCGATCAAGCCGCTTGAGGAAAAGAAGGACGGCCTAGTCTTCCCGCCAATCACCAATAAACCCGATAATACGCCTCCGGTCGCCAGCATCACCACGCCGCTCGGCGACCCAGGCAAGAAGCCGTTCGCCATCGAACCGCCGCCGACTGTGCCGCCATTTACGGACAACACCGCGCCGCCAACGGTGACTCCGCTGAAGGATCCGCCACGGGTTATCACCGACACGATCCCCGTCGCGCCGCCGTTCAATCCCACACCGAAAGGCCCGAACCCGACGATCCCGAGCGGCCAGACGAATCCGCTCGATCTGCCGAGCACGCCGCCGATCGGGACCGCGCCGATCACTATTGGCAGCAAACCGATATTGAAAGAGACGCAGCCGGATTCCTATTTCGCTCGAACGGGCGAAACAAGCTTTAGTGCCCTCAGCACTCGCATCTACAACGATGAGCGCTACGCCAGCGCCCTGCTCGCATACAATCGCCGCCACCGCGAGATTATCCGCAACGGCGAGAACTTCGCGCTCGACCCACCGATCGTGCGCGAAGGGCAAGAAGTGCTCTACCCGAATCGCGGCATTCTCGAACGCGATTTCGGCAACCTGATCCCCGGTCTCGGTGGTGTCACGCCGACCACCCCAAGTGGCAACAGCGGCATTAACATCGCCAAGCCGGAACCGATCGTCGCACCGAACATCAGCGCCGTCTCCAATCCGCCCGTACCACCTTCGGGCCGAACCTATGTCGTGCAGAACCCCAACGGCGAAAGCATCCTCGACATCGCCGAACGCGCTCTCGGCAGCCGCTCACGCTGGAACGACATCTATAACCTCAACGCCGGCGTCCAACCGCAGTTCCGCATCCCAGCGGGCACGCAGCTGAAACTACCTTGATCCGTGGTGATTTTTCCTTGCAATCGCACCACTGCGTGTAGTATACTTCCCAAAATGGGAACGGAGGCTGAGCCCTTTTAAGGTATGACGCCACCGAAAAAAACTCACTCGCTTACGTTCAGCGCTCGCAGGATTTCTCACCATCGAGCCGTCCGACGAACGCTAGGGAAAACGTACTTGCCTGGATTGGCGAACGCTCCTGTTATGACTGCGAAACCTTGCCTTCTTGTTGTGGATGATGAACCTGACCTTGTGGATAGCGTCCGGGACCTGCTCCGTACCGATTACAATGTCCTGGTCGCCACCAAGGCGAGCGAAGGCCTGCGCATCATGGAGCACGAGCGTGTGCAGATCGTCATGAGCGATCAACGCATGCCGGAAATGACCGGCGTGGAGATGTTAAGCAAGATTCGGCAGCATTTCCCGGAGACGGTTCGCCTGCTCTTCACGGCGTTCGTCGACCTCGAAGTCGTCATCAACGCGATTAATCAGGGCAGTGTTTACCGCTACATTTCCAAGCCTTGGGAAACGAGCGAACTCAAGTCGACCCTTCGCCAAGCCTATGAGTTTTACCAACTCCAGGCCGAACGCCGATCCCTTTTGGAAGAACTGCAAACCAAGAACGCTCAGCTGGTGGCCGCTAATGTGGAGTTGCAGCGGGGCAATGAGATGAAGAAGGCGTTTATCAAAGTCGCCAGCCACGAATTGCGCACGCCGCTCACGGTTCTATTGGGTTACGCCGACTTGCTTCACGAATCGACGAGCGATCAGCCCAAGGTACAGGCCTGGTCGAAAGGAATCCACCAATCAGCACAGCGTCTCAATGGCCGGGTCGATCAGATCGTCAAATTGATGCTGGCCGAACATTTCGAGCGGCCCTTCGCGCCGACCGACCTGCCCTTGGCCGATATCGTCGAAGCAGCGGTGACGGACGTGCGCACGTTCGTCAACCGACGCAAACAGCGCATTGCCGTCACGCTTGCGCCGGATATCGGCCTGGTGCGTATTGAAGCCGACAAGATTCACGATAGCCTGGTGCAACTTCTCATCAACGCCGTCAAGTTTACGCCCGATGGGGGCGACATCCGTGTCGCCGCGAATCGCCTGCCAGAAGGCCGGGTTCGTGTCACAATCACCGATACGGGAATCGGCATCGAGCCTGAAGCGCTGTCGCGCATCTTCGAGCCATTCTTCACGCGCTTCGATGTGTCGCGTCATTCATCAGGGACGTTTGAATATGAGAAGCGCGGGCTCGGATTGGGATTGAGCATGGCCAAGGCGTTCATTAACATGCACGGCGGCACGTTGACCGCGACCAGCGAGATTGGCAAAGGTACGACGTTTACGATCGAACTACCGGCACGGAAATGATGGCGAAAAGGCACCAGACTAAATAAAACCGGTCAGCGCACGCCACCCATTGGTGCCGGCGCATCGGCTTCTGGAGGTTGCGTCACTTTCGGGCCTTTTTCCTTTTGACCGATATGAAACATGCTGTCGATGCCGCGATCGGTACCAAGGCGAGGAAACGACCCAGCAAGCGTGAAGTATCCGGTGGCCAAAAGCGCGATGCACGCCGTCAAGGCGAACCGCCAGGTGTATTGCGACAATTTCGAGGGTGTATGCGGCGCGGCAAGCGTCGCTTTCGGCTGCTGGAATGCAGGCCACGGCGCCGGCATTTCCGAGCGGAAGAAATCGCGCAGAACGGTTTCCACGTCGCGATTTGAAGGTTCAGTGTTCCGATCGATTTCAGTCATGATTCGCATTTACTCCCTGAGCCGTCAAGCGTTCCGCTAATCGTTGCCGTGCTCGGCTCAGTCGCATATGCACGGCTGTGGGGTTTATGTCCAAGAGTTCTGCGATTTGGTTGGTGTCATAGTCCAACGCATATCGCAAGGTAAGTATCTCGCGATCGGGCTGAGCGAGTTTTTCCAACTCGCCGCGGAGCTGGAGAATAGTTTCATTGAGCTCCATGCCATCGAGCGGAAGCTGCTCTCGGCCTTCGACACCGTTCATGGTCTGAGGCTCCTGCGTGCCGAATCGCCTAAATGCACTCTTGGCATGATCTTCCGCCAAGTTGCGTGCGACTCGCAGGAGCCAGGCACGGGGATTGGCGATCTCGGCACCGTCCTGCCATTGTTTCCATAAACGAAGGAAGGCCTCCTGCATGATATCGAGCGCGACATCGGCGTTTAGCCAGCGCGCGTAGACTAACGCCCACACTTCGCGGCTATGCCGTTCGTAAATATCCTCAAATGCCGCCTGGTGCGCCGGCTGTTTCGGCCTCGGCTTCATGGGCCCTCATTCCCGGCGGATGGCGTCCAAACGGACCCAAACCTGGGTGCAAAAGAAGAACGAATCGAACGCAAAATTCTAACTTCCGAAATCTGAAATGCAAAGCGATTCGTTATTCGTATATGGCCCGCCATTCATGGCGGGTGCGGCGAAGACCCGCCATGAATGGCGGGCTATATACTTCCAGTTTATCCAGTCACCACGAGGTTGTCGCGATGCACGATTTCCTCATATAAGACGGTTCCGACGACCTCAACGATTTTTTCAGTGCGCAAACCGATCAGCTGTCTGGCCTCGTCGGCGGAATAATTGGTCAGGCCGCGCGCGAATTCCGAGCCCGTGACATCGCAAAGTGATACAACGTCGCCCTTATGGAATGAGCCTTGAATCTCGACGACGCCGACGGGAAGCAAGCTTTTCCCCAGGGCGCGAACGGCATTGGCGGCCCCGTCGTTCAGGAGCAGCTTGCCTTTGGGTTGAGCCGTAAAGCCGAGCCAACGCTTCCAGGCGGGGAGTGAACTTCCGTGCGGCAGGAAGAGCGTGCCGACCAGTTCACCGGCGAAAATCGCATCAAGAATACCGGGCACGGCCCCGTTCGCCATGACAACCGATTCGCCTGCGACCGTGGCGAGACGGGCCGCTCGCAATTTGCTTCGCATCCCTCCCGTGCCCAGGGCGCTTTTGCCGGCGCCGGCCATCTCCATGACGGAAATGTCGATTTGACTCACTGTCGAAACCTTTTTTGCGTTTGGATCGCCGCCCGGATCGCCGCTAAATAATCCGTCAACGTTTGTCAGCAGCACAAGGAGTGGGGCTTGCAAGAGATTAGTAACCATCGCGGCGAGATGATCGTTGTCGCCTACCTTAATTTCGGCGATGCTGACGGTATCGTTCTCGTTGATAATCGGCAGCACCTTCCACTCGAACAAAGTGGAAATCGTGTTGCGTGCGTTGAGATAGCGGGTCCGGTTATCGAAATCGCTGGCTGTAAGCAGGATTTGCGCGGTATGCACGTTGTAGCGGTCGAATGACTCCTGATAAGCCCGCATCAGCAAGGTCTGCCCGACGGCGGCACACGCTTGCAGATGCGGCAGATCGACTGGACGTTTGCCCAGGCCGAGTCGACCGACTCCCGCTCCGATCGCTCCGGAGCTGACCAGCGCGACCTGTCGGCCACCCTGCCGAAGGCGATAAATCTGATCGGCCAGCGATTGGATACGCACCGCATCCAGTCGGCCATCATCGGACGTGAGCACGTTCGTCCCAACCTTGACAACAACCGTTCTCGCATTGGCAACGATGTCTTGGCGAACGGGATCGATCATGGATACTTCTAATGCCTCAGCCGTACTATTCAGGGATTTCGAAATAAAATGCCGCACGCAATTGAGCGTTGCGGCCTTCTTATCATAGTCGAAAGCATCCACGCGGGAAACCGAAGACCTATCACCTTCGTTTCGGACGATGGAAAATCGCTCAGCGCTTTACATTGAGGCACCCCTCAAAAGTCGATTTCGGAGGCTGAAGCGTAAGCGAGGCATTCAGGCCGCCTCGCTTACGCTTCAGCCTCCGAAATCGACTTTTGAGGGGTGCCTCACAATTGGGTAAATGTAGAGCTTTGGGATTACAGCCGGAATCGTAAACGAAGGCCTGCCATAACTATCCGTCGCGTACACTTCCGGTTCGTATCTGAATTCTCAGAAATGCGAAAACTCTCTGGTCGCAACATTTCCACATCGCCGGCATCCCATCTTGACTATCCCGAACAATCGTAACAAATGGCTTTTTCGGAAAGAGCGTCGGATGGAGAAGCGACAAAAACCACAGAAGCGTCATCGAGATGGGAAGCTTGGGCCGATAAACAAGAGGAATGGTTGAGGGCGTTCCGCGACTGGGGTCATGGACGCCTGGAGCCGCCATTGGGTCATAATGGAGTCAGCCCAGGAAGCTGCGTCGGCATGCTGCCGACCGTTGGGGAAACCACGGATTCGCAATGTTGCCCCGTTGAGAGCACCCACGGGATCGGGCTGAGTCTAAAACAACGTTCATGAGGAGGCGTAAGATCATGAAGATGCGCAAAAGAGCGCCCCTGCTGTTCGCACTAATCGCTCTGCTAGGAGCGGCACAAGCCGCGTCCGCTTCGCACTGCGGTGCCGCGAGATTTTCGATTTTCCGCAACACCGGTTGCGACGCGCAAAACTGCTTCTCATCCTGCCAGCAGCAGAACCGCGTAACCTACAAACTCGTCTATGACACCGTCGAAGAAAAACGGTGGCATACGTCGTACAAGAATGAAACGATTACCGTCAACAAACAGGTATCTCGTGTCTGCTACAAGGACGAATGCAGAACGATGTACAAAGAATGCAAAGTCACCAAATGCCGCGAAGAGATGCAGGAATGCAGCCGGCCGGTGAGACGCACCCTTTACAAGGACGTCCAGCACACGGAATGCAAACCGGTGGTTGAGACGTGCATCAAGGAAGTCGAGTGCGTGGTTCGTCGCTGCGTGCCGAAGGTCTGCGAAAAGAACTGCCACTACACTGTGTGCAAGCCTGTTTACGAACAGCACTGCCACACGAAGAACTGCCACGTGACGAAGCAAATCTGCGAACAGCGCGTCAAAGAGTGCTGCCGCAATGTTTGCCGTGAAGTGTGCGAAACTCGCTTCCGCGAGCATTGTGGGCAGGTGACGAAGTGCATTGAGGAATGCCGCGTCAAGCAAATCTGCGTGCCGAGCTGCAAGACGGTCACCGAAACCGCCTATCGTAACTGCGTCAAACGCATCTGCGAGCCGTGCACGACGATGAAAACCGTCACTCGCCGCACGATCGAATGCGTCGAGGTTCCCGCCGACCCCTGCCGCGTTGGCGGCCTAAGCGGTGTCGGGCCGTTCCGCGGTCTGTTCGGCGGGATCGGTCACGGCGACAAGGGCTGCACCGACAGCACCGCCTGCGCTAGCACGACCGGCAAGGCCGACCCGTGCTTCGATCCCTGTGCCTGCAAGACCTTCCACCTCTTCAACCGTGGCGGTCACGGCCTCGGAAATGGTCTGCTCCTCGACAAAGCCTGTGGCCCGACCCGCAGTGCCTGCGCCCCGATGCCAACCACCCGCAAGGTATGGCGCGTCAAGTGCATCACCGAGCAGGTCCCCTGCACGACGATGGTCACCCGTACGGTCACCGAGAAGGTGCCCTACACCGTTTCCCGTAAAATCACGACGAACGAAACCCGCAACGTTTCCTACACCGTTCGTCGTATCGCTCGTGGCGCCTATGTTGACGCCGCCGGCGCCGGCCATGACTGCGACGGCCCAGGTCGCTCCTTCAAAGAAGGCGCAATAGCTCGCAAGTCCGTTCCCTACACCGTTCGTAAACTGGTGCGAACCGTCGAAAAGACGCAGGTTCCCTACACCGTCTCCCGCAGCGCCACGGGTGCCTATGCCGATGCTAAAGGCGACACCCACGGCTCTGACGGTCCGGGGCGTTCCTTCAAAGAAGGTGCCAGCTTTAAAGTCGTCACCACCCATACGACCAAGAAGATGGTCACCGAGCATCTCGTAAAGAAGGTTCAGTACACCGTCAACGAGATCGTTTGCGAGAAGCAGATCAAACGCATTCCTCACCAGGTTTGCCGTATGGTTCCCCATACGGTCACGAAGAAGGTGGCGTACCAGGTCTGCGAAGTGGAAAAAGTCATGGTTCCGCGTAAAGTCTCGTACACGGAATGCGTGAAGGTTCCCTACACCGTTCGCTGCAAGGTGCCCTACACGGTTGTCGAAACCATCCCGTACACTGAAACCCGTCGGGTCAAAGTGTGCGTGCCGGAAACCGTGTGCATCAAGAAAGCCCGCCTCGTCCCGGTCGTTGTCGATCCAGGCCAAGGCCCCGCCTGCCACGACCCGAAAGCCGCCTGTGGCAAGGATGGCTGTGATACGAAGTGCTCGCTCCTTAAAGGCACCCGGCAACGCTGGTTCGCTTCGCTCCTCAGCACCGGCTGCTGCGAAGAAACCTGCAAGACCGGTTCGACCCTCGGCTCCCGCATCGGCGGCGGTCTGCTCCACGGCAAAACCGCTAGCAGCACAGATTGCAAAACCACCGGCCACGACTTCTGCCGCGAAAGTCTCCTTCAACGCCTGTTCCGCAATCGTTTCGCTTGCGAACCGACCTGCGACACCGGCGCCTGTGGCACAGTGACACCGGCAACCCCAACGGCTCCCGGCACCCCGGCCGCGCCCACCACCCTGCCGAAGATCTAACGGCTCCTCGTGAGGTCGGTTGACAGCCAAGCCGATCGCACGAACCCGACCCCATCGGCCGAGAAACCGCCTAGGTTCTCGGCCGATTTCGTTTTTACGGCACGGTTCAAGAGCACGTATACTTTGCACGGTAGAAATTGTCGCTTTTCCGAACCGATAAAAACATTTCCGAGCCGCGACCGTCAGGGAGCGGCCGACATCAACCGCACGGCACATTGTCGGCCGCTCCCTGACGGTCGCGGCTCGGAAAAGCGTCAAACTCACCCGTCAAAAGTATAACTACGATTCTTTGAACAAACGGCCGCATACTCACATCGCGCAGCGAATGATCCCAAGCAGGCTACCCAATCTGTGCAAGACATTGGATTTATTGATCAGCACGAAATAATTCGGGTTTTCCTCCAAGTTTGTGGAAAATAACACTCAAGCCCAGTGGTGAGGTACTCCGAACCGCTGGGATCCCAGCGGTTCGGAGTACCTCACCACTGAGCTTTCATCAAATCCCACAACTCTGACGCCACTGACAAAAGTCGCTTTACGAGCCGGAAGTATCCTGTTAAAATCGCTGTAACGGATTTTCCAGCGCAGGAAAGTAAAACCCGCTTTTTCATGAAAGTTTCACTAGACTGTGGTTAGAGGATCGATTAAGATTCGTCATAACCTTACCCTAGCGCCGATTTCGGATTTTGCTTGTTGCCTTAGCCTTCCAATGCCTCGCCTCTCCCCCGTGATCCGTTGTTTTGTTGCGACGGTGATTTGTCTCGCTCTTGTCCATCGAGCACACGCCCAAGCCGACATCAACAATGGTATCGTTCGGCTTGGCGTCGCTCAGGACGCCTCGCTCATCATCACTCCCACAGTGGCACCGTTGAACTCTACTACCGGTTCAACCCTGTTGGGTGTTCGTCTGATGGCCACCAATAACGACGGCTCGGCAGCGGGCGCACCGGTCGATGGTTGGGGCATAGCTGATGCAATTTCCAAAAAATTTGGGGCAGCCGTCAGGGCGGGCCCGACGAACCTCACCGCGATCACGCAGACCTCCACGGCAAATAGCGCGACTTGCTCCGTGGTTGCGGATGGCATTCTTAAAGTCGATCAGGATTTCCAGCCGTCCAGCCACCCGAATGCGTATAAGATCGTTGTGCTGATCACGAACATCAGCGCCGCGACGGTAGACGGGCGATATCGGCGAACCCTTGATTAGGATATCGAACCGACGAAGTTCAACGAATATGTCACCATTCAGGGGGCCACTCTTAAAGGCATTCTCAACTTCAGCTTGAGTGGTTTTTCAAGCCAGAATCCGTTGATAGCTGCGATCGGAGCCAAGGGTGATGTCATCAATTCGGGACCTAAAGATTTGGGCGCGACGATTGACTATGACCTTGGAATGATTCCGCCGGGTGGGACGGTGACTTTCAACCACTACTACGGGGCAGCACCCGATCGTGCGTAGGCGGTGGCCGCCATTTTGGCGCTTGGTATCAAGGGATATACCCTCGCCTCACCGAGCACCAACCCCGCGACGGATGGCTCGCCGAATACCTTCTTCTACGGGTTTAATGGCTCGTTTATCGGCCCCCCACCCCCGCCACCACCGCCGAAGATACCGCCCGCGGTCAAGCTGTCGGATGGTGACTTCGCCGGAAGCATGGGACCGACGCTTCCGTTCTCCTCTGGCGAAGGCACGTTTGGCAACGGCGGGCGAGGTCTCAAACGCGGTTTTGGTTGGTCGCAAAGTCCGATGTTGGCCGCACCGACCGTAGCCGGACCGAACGCGGCACGCGTCCTCAACGTCTCCTTCAACCAGAGCAACGGCAGTGGCACAGGTTCGACATCGAATTCCGGCGCCGCACTGGCCATCGGTGGCGGACTGCACCTCGCAGGGGGACTTTTACTCGCAGCCAAGAAATCGGCGCTCCTCGGCTAACCCGTCGAAGTGTTAATATCTTAAAAGGGGATCCGCAAACAAGCTGCGGTTCCCCTTTTTCATTTCAACGATCCGGCGAAGCGTGGGAACTATACCTTCGGCGGGTGGGATTGGCGTTTTTCCGAGCCGCGACCGTCAGGGAACTGCCGACAGCGAGCGCGCGGCATCCTGTCGGCCGCTCCCTGACGGTCGCGGCTCGGAAACGGTGCGATTCGTCGGAAAATGCGACATTTCCAACCGTGCGAAGTATAGATTACCGTCGATTTGCGTTGTTAGCCGACAGTTTGAGAAACCCGTCGTTTGCTCTTCCCGCTTGCAAGCCACCATAGTCGGTGCCGTCAATTCGGAAGGTACCGGTTGGTCCGATTATTCGGGGTAATAATACTCGCCTCTCACTGAATTTTAACTGGACTCGTGGTAACATCATCCCTACTGTTGAAGATCCAGCCATGCCAGCTTGGTTTGTTTTGCACTCCTAAATTAACGGAATACTTGGTTATCTAGGCTCGTTGGGAACGTTCGCTGTCAGAAAAAATCCGAATCTCGCGGGTTTTCGAGTGCCAAGCCGTATTTAGGGCGAGACCAAAATGAACCGGAAATTTTGTCTGAAAAGTTGTTAGTATACTTTTGACGGGTGAATTTGACGCTTTTCCGAGCCGCGACCGTAAGGGAGCGGCCGAGTGGATACCGTGCGGTTTATGTCGCCCACTCCCTTACGGTCGCGGCTCGGAAATGTTTTTATCGGTTCGGAAAAGCGACAATTTCTACTTTGCGAAGTATAATCGCGTCAGCATTCGTCAGTAGGCTAGTCCTCCGCGTAGCCCGAAGATAATTTGAATCGCATGAACATGTGTTTTTTTGCCATTTGCTCATCCAGTAGTAACGCAAATGGCCTTACACTCTTGACAAGGAGCGGCCCGACATGATCCGACAATTTCTCACTGCCTTCCTCGCAGCCGCAATGGTTGCATTTTTGTGCAGCCGGCGCAGGCTCAGTCCAACTGGTTTCTGCAGGCCGGAACAGGCGATGGTTCGGTGCGGATTCGCGTAAATCAGTACGGTGTTTATAACGATTTCGATTATGACCCGATTGGTGCTCTCGGGACTACGAATACTTCGATGGGGCCGGATCATGGCGAATTGTTCATTCGCGTTGGTCCCCCTGTTGGCAAGCGGAATTACGTAACTTGGAGCGCCTCGGGAGCGTTGGTGCTGACGGGCGTTCCGCTGACGTCCTGCACGGGCACTTTTAACGTTGGAGTTCTCACGTGGAAACTCGACCAGAGCGTCGTACCCTTACTATTGCCTCCTTCCATGATCCAGGACGGCATGGTACTGACGCAGGTCCATACTATCACCAACACGAGTGCCGTAGTCGCGGATTTCGAGCTGGAACATTTCGTCCATCCCCACCTCGGAGACGGAAAAGGCTATGATCACGGCGGCGGTTATAAAGCCGGGCCACCCGAATCGATGTTCATCTACGACTATTACAAAGATCCCGGCTCTATCGGCATGGAGACCATGCTTTCCGGCGGCACCGCGCCGGCCACCGATCGTTACGAAATGGGAGATTACCTGAACGGTTCCCTTAATGCGGGATCTGGTACGCCATTGACGAATAAAGTTCAGGGTGATGCGAACAGCGACGGATTGATCGATACGATGCTCCACGCAACATTTTCGCAGCGACGCGTGTTCTCGCTCGCAGCGGGTGCGACGACCTCTGTCACGGTCACGACCACATTCGGCGGAGCGACCTATGTTACTGCCCCGCCCGTGATACCGCCACCGCCGCCGAAGACTCCGCCATCGACCAAGCTGCCGGATGGGGACTTCGCCGGCAGCAAGGGGCCGACTCTGCCACGGCCAGCGCGCATAACTGGGCAGTTTGAGGGGCTTGCGCTATAGCGGCCTTCTCCATATCTGTGAGTCATGGCCATCGACTTGCTGCGCGTCGCTTTCTGACATGCAGAGGTGGGTCGCCGATCTCACGGATGTCTCTCATGAC
>CAMAUE010000121.1 GCA_945861245.1 Singulisphaera sp. GP187 | reverse complement strand
GGAAAAGGAGTAGGAGTTCATCTCCAACTGGTTCTGCTCCATGTGAAACCCGCCTGCATTCCCCTGGAAGCCTCGATTGCCGAAGATGTTGGCACACACTCGTTGCTTCGGCGCGGGATTCACCCAGAACGCGATGGTGAAGGGGACGGTCAGGTCCTCCAAGTTCGTTCCCGTCTCCACCGTCGCCCATTGCCCGTTGAAGCTCAGCGCGTTTCGTCCCGCCGCGTTCGTCCAAGTCGGCCCCTTCAGAGTGCCCGCCAGGTTGTTTCCGGAAGCATCCGCCGCCACTTTTCCTTTCCCCTCGTTCAGTTTCCACCAGGCGAGCAGCGCCTCATACCGGAAGCTCTTGCGAGTCTCCGTCAGGACGTTTGGCTTGCGCGCCAAATCGCGGATGCCCCGGACGGTGATCGCGTGCTCGCCACGGACGAGCGGCGCGGTCGTCAGGGTGACGGTCGTGCCGTCCGCTCCCAGCGCCGCCGACATCACCGCGAGACCGGATGCCACGGTGTAGTTGGCAACCGTTTCGGCATCGTCCTTCCGCACCGGTTCACTGAAGCAGACGACGACGCGGTTCTTTTGGCTGGGCGCGGAGACCGAGACCACAGTCGGGGGAACTGTGTCAAGCGGCGTCACTGTAATGATGCGGGGCACGGTATGCGTCTGCCCCTGGGCATCCTTGACCTGCAGGGACACCGTGTAGGTTCCAACCTTTTCGTAGGTGTGTGTGTTAGTCGCATCCTTTGACGTCGCGCCGTCCCCGAAATCCCACATGTACGAGACATTCTTGCCCAGGAATTCCGAAACCGGAGTGGCGTCGAATCGGACCGGCAGCGGCGCCTCGCCCGAGGGGGGATCGGAAACGAAATCCATCGGGTCGCGGAACGGGGGCGTGATCACCAGATCGGTTCGGCGGCTGGCCGGGGTCACGAGCAGCTTGACCAGCTTGTTGCTGCGGATGGTGCCTTCGACGGTTGTATCAAAGGGGGCCTGTACACGGAAGTCGCCATCCCATTCCGTCGGCCAGGACTTGAAGAGAACGATCTTCTTACCCTCGGGCTGCATCAGTCCCCATTCGTCGGTGCGGAACGCGGCGGCAGGCAGACCTTCCTTGTTGTAGAGGTTGTGCTCTTTGGGGGCACAGCTATAAGCGTAACGCACCGCCACGGGATTGGTTACCGCGGGACTGGAAACCACGACATCCGCACCATCAATCACCGCATCCGCCCACACCCACTGTTTGTCGTCGCCGGCAATGGCGAATGGTCGCAATTTGCCGTCCTTGACTTCCACCGTCGGCGCGCGACCGACCTTCTTGCCCACCATCAACCCCCTCCCCACGTGGTCGAATTTCAGGCGGATCTTGTTCCCCTCGATCGTCATCTCCTTGTAGAGCGGACCGCAGACCACCAGATCCTTCTTGCCGTACTGATCGCGCAACGCCCAGCGAGCCAGTCGCTCGCCGACGTCGAATTTGTTAGTGGGGTGGATGCCGCCACCGATATCGATGGTCACAGCCATGCCCGTGTTTGCGATTTGGAGACTTTTCAACTGCTCCATCCGAGTGATGGCCAGGCCAATGCCGTCCTCGCCGTCCGGTTCGTCCGACGGCGGAGCGCCCGAGTGATCAACAAACCAATCACTGGGAAGCTGCACGAAGTAAAAGGGGAAATCGCCCTGGTTCCACACTTTGCGCCAGCCGCCGATGAGGGCACGCATCTTGCGGTAGTAGGCGGTATCGCCGCCGTTCCATTCGCCCTGATACCAGATCGCGCCCTTGATGCCGTAGGGGGCCGCAAGTTTGACCTTGGCGTTGTAGACCGCCTCGAGTGCAATGTGATCCGGCTGTCTCAACATGGCCGCATAGCCCGGTTGTTGTTTCAACCAGGGTTCCAGATCAAAGCCCTCGGGCGCGATGGACGCTTCAATCTGCGTGCCCCCGAAGCTGACCTCGATGAGCCCCATTGGCACGCCCGTTTCCTTCAGGAGGCGTCGTGCAAAGTAGAAACCGGTGCCCGTGAAGCTGGGTGCATTGGCCGGCGTGCAGACCGCCCATGCACCAACCACGTCGGTCGGCGGCTTGCTGCGTGAAGGTATATTCGTCGTCGTCAGGCAGCGCAACGTGGGGAAGTCTGCAGTCGCGATGTCATCCTTGGCATCACAGTCTTTCAACGGGAGTTGCATGTTCGACTGGCCGCCGCAGAGCCAGACGTCGCCGATGAGAACGTCCTTGACGGTGACGGTGTTCTTTCCCGTGACGATCATCTCTTGGCCGATGGCGTTCATCTTCATGGCCGGCAGTTTGAGGGACCACTTCCCCATTGCGTCGGCGGTGGCCGTTGCCTGCGCGTCGCCGAGCTTCACCGTCACTTTCTCACCCGGTTCGGCCGTGCCCCAGATCGGCAAAGGCAGATCGCGTTGTAAGACGGCGTGATCGGAGAATATCTTCGACAGCGTTACGTCGGCACGCGCTTGGAATGCGCCAAGCAGAATAACGAGCAGAGCGTAAATCGAATGTTTCATGTTAAATCGACTCATCTTGGAGATACCGCCTTTGGGAAGGATCGTTGCATCTTGTCCGCATCTTCAAACATCACGACGAGTTCAGAACCTAAAGCGCACTATCACGATCCCGGAACCACCGTTGCCTCCCTTCGCTCCGATGTACGGATTGGATTGCGAGGAACTGCCGCCATCGCCGCCGTCGCCGGTGTTGTCCGCTTTGGATTTGCCATCGACAACCAACGGAAATGACCTGGGGCGGGAGCGACCCATACCACCTGCGGCGTATGTGACGGCCGTGATGCCGTCGCGCATCGCAGACGCTCGCCCCGGTCCACCATCTCGGACCTCGTCGGAATTGGCATTCTGGCCCTCTCCTCCTGCTCCGCCGCCACCAGCGCCACCCGCGTCCTGACCCGCAGCGCCGCCGTTATGTCCCTGTCTTGGCGGACCTGCCCAGCCGGTTCCCTTCGGTCCCCCATGCGCCCCGCCGCCGCCCGAACCACCTTTTGCCGCCGCGCTCGAACTTCCACCCGAACCGCCTCCAAACGCTCGAAACAAGTCCCTGGAAGCGTCTGAAATAGACGAGTCACCACCGTTTGATTTGCCGCCTGGCTGCCCCTCTCCTTTGCCGCCAGAACCGACATGCACTTTGTAATCGCCTTTGGACAGCTTGATCGTGCCCGAGAGGAATCCACCCGCGCCGCCACCACCGCCATCGTACGTGCCGCCGCCGCCCCCGCCGCCGGCAACAATGAGATATTCAACCTCGCCGTCTGCCTTGACGTTGAGCGTGCCGCTTTGGGTAAAGGTATGAACAGCCCAGTGCTTGCCGCCCTCAGTGTAGTACTTCGCCGATCCGCCCGTCGCATCAATGCCCTCCCATTTGCCGCTGGCCGTGACGACGACGTACACCGGAGCAGAAGTTTCCACTTGGCCGCTGTCGTCGGTCGCTTTTGCCGTTAAGGCATGAGTTCCCGCGATGGTATTGGACCATTCGCAATAAAAAGGCGCGGACGTGGCTTCTCCAATCTTGACGTCGTCGCGGAAGAACTCGACCTTCTTTACCTTACCGTCCCTATTCACGACGGAGGCCGTCGCCTTGATCGTCACTTTCATGCCGACCTTCACCACGACCGGGGAGATTGGCTCGGTAATTGCGGCTTGCACTGAGGAAATGAAATTGGCCTGGATCGTCGTCGCGTCGTCGAGGATAGCGACGGTCGTGCTAGCGGCTTTGTCGTTCGCAAAAGTCGCCGAGCCACGGAGGACGGTCCAACCCGCGAAATGGTAGCCGGGTTTTGCCCTGGCGAGGATTGGCGTCTCGATTCCTTTGGTCACCAGAAGCGAGCTGCTCGGCGACACCGTGCCGCCGGTTCCCCCAGCGAATGTGAGTGACGCGACCAGCAGGTCCGTGCGAAAAGGCGAGGCGGGCAAACCTTCGCGATTGAAGAGATTGCAGACTGAATAGTTGGCCCACCCATAACGGACGGCGATCGGATCGGCGACCTTGCTGCTGCTGCTGACAACGACCGTGTCGCCGACGATCTCCGCCTGTGCCGGGTGGAAAACCTTATCCTTGCCACACACAGTGAAGCCGAAGAGCGGCACGCGGTCGGGTGAGCCTTCCTTGACGCGGTAGGCATCGACAAAACTGTCGGCTTTTGGGGTCAGGACCATCTCCTTGGCAACGAGTCCGCCGCCGACATGGGCAAAGCTGAGGATCGCCTTGTCGCCATCGAATTTCACGGATTTGAGCATCGGGCCCGAGTAAACGATCTTCTCGCCATAGGTGATACCGCGTGCCGCCAGCCCGAGCCGTTCGCCAGCCGGGCGTTTTGGGTTCGGGTGAATGCTTCCTCCGAAATCGGTGATCACGGCAAGGCCGGTGTTCTTATGCAGCAACGCCGCCAGGGTCTGCGATTCACGCAACAAACCCCAGCCGGATTCGTGGCCAATCCCCGGGGGTACGGAACCGTTACCGTAGGGGGGAAGCTGGACGATGTGAAAGGCGAGGTCGGGGTTCCGGAATTCGGTCCGCCAGCTTCTGATCATGGCTGACAAGAGGTGGCGGTAATTGAATGCCTCAGTTCCCGATGCGTTACTTTCGCCCTGATACCAGATCGCGCCGCGAAGCCGGTAATTGAGGAGAGGATGGATCATGCCGTTGTACAGGGCCGAGGGATCGTTGTGAGAAAACGGTTTTCCGTCCACCTTGGGCTTCTCGAACGGCTCGAGCGCGGACGGACTGATCCACGTCTGAATGCGTGTGGCCCCGCAGCTCGCGAGAATCAAGCCGACCGGGACCTTGAGATGTTCCTGCACATGTCGACCGAAAAAATAAGCAACCCCGGAGAATCGGGTGATGGTCTCGGGCCGGGCTTTGTGCCAAGATCCACTTGGACCGAGGGTGGTCCCACCCGCGTCGCGGTGTTCTTGCATCCCCTTGGCCAAAGGACCGCTGATATCCAATTGCGGTTTGCTTTGCGGGTTCACCATGACCGTAAATAGTCGCAGCATGGGGTTGTGCTCTTTTGCAAACGCCTTGTCGCTCGCGTCGCCGCTGCCGACCGCCCAATCCATGTTGGATTGGCCGGAGCAAAGCCAAACCTCACCAATGAGCACATCCTTGACGGCGATCGTGTTCTTGCCGCTGACGGTGAGATCTTGGCCGACGGCATTCGCCTTCATGGCCGGCAGCGTGACGGACCACTTGCCCTGAGTGTCAGCGGTGGTCGCGGCCTGCGCGTCGCCCAGCTTCACCGTCACTTTCTCGCCCGGCTCGGCCGTTCCCCAAATCGGCAAAGGCAGATCTCGCTGCAAGACGGCGTGATCGGAGAAGACTTTCGGCAGCGTTACGTCGGCCTGCGCTGGTATCGTGTGGAGCAGACATGCAGCGACCAGAGTGGCACGCAAGACCACAGGCGCGTTCTGCAAACGCAGTTTCATGAAGAATTCCTCGGAGATTGCGATTGAATCACAGCCAGACTTACTGACCGCCAAAAGAGTCCGCACTGCGACTCATTTGGACACACCCGCATACGGATACTTCGACACCGTTTCCCAGGCGATCTTCTGCAGGATCGCGTGCTGTTCGTCGGTCAACTCCTTGAACCTTGAAATCTTCAAGCCGACGGGCGAGGTACGGTAGATGGCGGCAAAATGGCAATAGCCGCTGAGGGCCATGACATGCACTCCCGCATGCGGCATCGCGTCGGTCCACAACTCCGATTGCTTCTTGACGCCTGGATATTTGCTGTCAAGCACCAGCGCACGCAGTTTTACGGTGGCATCGCCGACCGGCACGAGAAACACCACGGGCTTGCCGAACTTCTTGTTGAGTTCGTCGACCCGCGCTTCCACGCTCTTGCGAGTCTTCTCGAGAGCGGTTTGCAGGTCGGCAAGCTTGGAGTCGTCGTAGTCGGCCTTGGTCTTGATCTCCTTGGCCCGCCCGTCGCCGACGAGCCACGCCGCGTGGTAGTACACGCGAAAGTTCGGATTGGCCTTCAAACCAGGCACGAGCAACCTTTCGGCATCACGAATCGGTTCCGTCCACCAATGGACACCGTTTGCGTAGACATCGACCTCTCCCGCCTCGATGAGGCTGAAGTCGTTCGGCTTCGCGGCTTTCACTTCCTTGTGCCCCTGGATGCCAGCGGTCTTGACTTGATCGGCGACGCCGCCCGGCACGAAGCCGAACCAACTGTTGCCGTTGAACATCACACGCAACCCTACAGGCCTTGTCTTGGCGTTTGTCGATTCCTTGGCTGTCTCGGCGCTCGACTGCGCCAGGACGACGCGAAAGCCGAGGTAGCACCCGCGATAGGCCGAGGGGTCGCGGCCGACTCGCGAGGCGGACCGGCAGCGTTTCGAGTCACTCGACCAACCGCCGCCGCGTTGCACCTTGGCTTTGCCCGTCGCCGGTCCGGTCGGATCGATCAGCTTTTCTTTGGGATAGCTGTTCGGCTCGTACCAGTCTTCACACCACTCCCAGACGTTGCCATGCATGTCGTGCAGGCCGAATGCGTTCGCCTTGAATTGGCCCACAGGAGCCGTGAAGATGTGGCCATCCTTCCCTTTGATGCCGATCGACCAACCGGGGTACTTGGCTCGTGCCGTTGCGTCGGCGCCGTTGCCCATGGTCGCCAAGCCCTCGGGATCGTCGCCATGTGCGTAGGCAGTCTTCGTGCCGGCTCGACAGGCGTACTCCCATTCCGCCTCGGTCGGCAGGCGATACGTCTTCTTCTCCTTTTCGCTCAGCCACTTGCAAAACGCCTTGGCATCGCTCCACGAGACGTTGACCACCGGATGATCGTCGCTCTGCGCAAAGCCGGGGCTTTTCCAGGTGTACTTGGCGTTCATCTCTTCGATTTTGCCGGCCTCGTTGATGCCGTAGGCGCCTTTGCCGTCTCGTTCGCCCTCGGTTTGATACGTCGTATCGAGAACGAACTGTTTGAACTGTCTGACCGTGACCTCGTGCTGTCCCAGGTAAAATCCCTTCATCAGTTCTACCTCGTGCGGAGTTTCCTGACCTTCCCGGCCCGGCTCCATTTCGGGTGAACCCATTATGAACTTGCCGGGTGGGATGTAGGCCAGTTTCATGCCCACACTGTTCTTAATCTCTTTGACGTTGTTCTCGGATTCCTTGCTTGGTGCAGCATCCTTGACGGCCCACAGCCCTCGCTTGGCCTCCCGAGCTTCGCGTTCCGCAGCAATCGCCGCGGCAGCTTCCGGGCTTGTCTTTTTCGGGTCGGCTGGTTTCGCCGATTTGTCTTCCAGTTCCGACACGACGACTCGGCCCAATCCCTCCGAGAGCATTTGGACCGCGAGGGATCTGCCCTTCTCGGTTCGAAAATGGAGCGATCGCCCTTCCTTGTTTGCTCGCAGCACCGGGCCGTTCCAGATAACTTTCTTTCCTTCAACCATCTCTTTGAGCCGCGCAAGAGCCTGTTTGCCGAAGGGCTGATCGAGGGTCGGCGCCGCGATGCCCCGGATGCCAAAGATCGCCGGATTCCCGGAAGCTTTGCCGCTGTCGTCGACGCCGACGATTTTCAGTGTGTCGCCGTCGATCACCTCGACAACCCGTCCGGTCGCTGGAGCAGCGTGGACGCTTGGGATGGTAACGAGGCTTGCTATGAGACCGCAACAGGTGAAAACAGCGATGCGCATGGGAACTACCAAGAAAACGAGGGATTTAGAACCACTACACTCTGGCCGATCGGCAGTTGCAGACCGCATTGAGGTAACTCCAGAACCCGGATGGCAGATGCTTCACCGGCCCATCAAATAAGCAAGCAGATCAAGCACGTCGTCTTGAGTGAGGGTGTTGAGCAGGCCGTCGGGCATCGACGAGACACGAGACGGCGTGATGCTTTCCACGTCTTTTCTGTGGATGCGAACATGGTCCGCGATCGGGTTCGTCGGATTCGTTGCAACCACGTGCATGTCGCCCACGGTTTCCACGAGGCGTCCGACGATCTGCTTGCCGTTCTTCATCTCGTAGACAAGTCGGCCGTATTGCTCGTTGATGACCTTGCTGGGGGCCAGGATGTTGTCGAGCAGGTCGCGCGGGTTGTAGCGTCCGCCGGCATTGGTTAAATCGGGGCCGGCAAGACCGCCTTCGCCTTGAAAGCTGTGGCATGCGATGCACGTTGTAGCCGAGTAAAGCATGCGTCCGTTTTCCAGGTTGCGTTTTTGCTTCAAGCCGGCGTCGAGCACGGGGGCAAGGTCTTCAAGTTTCCATTCCTTTACGAAAGGGCGCTTCACTTCAGTCGCCTTGGCAGGAGGTTTTTGCGCCGCGGCGATTCGGTCGGCAAACTGCTGCCGCTGCTCGTCGCTGAGCATGGCGATAACCGCCTTTGTCACACCTTCACTCTTCGGTTTGACATGCGATCCACCCTTCCATCGCGGCGTGCGATCGACAGCAAGCTGGAAAAATCGTTCGCGCAGGGTCGGCGTCCACGCATCGCTCTTGGCGGCGCTGATCAGGGCGTCGGAATAGTAGATCTGCTCTTCCTGAGTTCGACTCTGTTCCAAAAGATCGAGTGCCGGCACGATGAACCGGTCACTTCGAAAAGCGGCGAACATGGCCACGAGTTCTTCGTTCACACTTCGGTCGGGGGAAGGGAGCGACGGCTGCAGCTTTTTGACCAGCTTCGCGACAACGTCGGCTGGGTACATGCCGTGCCGGCTCGCCGAAACGGTCAAGATCCGCAGATACCAGCACTGCTCGTCCAGGGTAAGTTTGGTGAAGTCGAATCGCTCCAGGGCCACGAGCAGAGCGGATTGTATCGTCGAATCCTTGTCGGTGGAGCGGGCCAGCGCGAGCAACGACTGCAAGGCGATTCGCGAGTTCTTTTCATTGAGGGCGCGATCTTTCCATTCGCTGACGGGCTGCCATTCGAGCGCCGCACGGGCCGCACCCCGAATGGCGCGATCTTCGTGCGCAAGACTCGGCCAAACCACGGCGAAGGCTTTGGGGTTCGCTTCGCCGTGAAACGACTCCAGTTGGCGACGCAATTTGTGCAGCGCGGCCGTTGCGGCATCCGGCTGTTTTCCGGCAGAAGCCGCCGTGCTTTCCTTCCCGCGGTAGGTGACGCGATATAATGCGGACCCCGCTCCACGTCCGCCAATGATAAAGTACAGCGCCCCATCCTTGGGCGAGACCGCGAGATCTGTAATCGGCAGACCCTTCGAACTGAGGAACAACTCCACATCGGCCTGATACGTCGCGCCCTTGGGCGTGAGGTGAACGGCAAAGATGCGCCCGAACGTCCAGTCGCAGGCGAAGAACGCCTCCTGATAGGTTGCGGGAAACTTCGCTCCGTATCCGAAGCAGACTCCCGTCGGCGATCCCGGTCCGACGTCCTTCAGGGGGGGCTGAATGTCTTCCCATTTTGGCGTCCAGCTCCAGCGCATTTCCGGTCCCCGTCCGGCCCAGCCGCTGTCCGTGCCGCTGAGAATTTGCCGGATGGCCGTGGGGCGATAATTCGGCATGCCGATGTCGAACTCAAGATCGCTGTCGAAGGTAAAAAGATCGCCCTGCCGATTGAAGGCGATATCGTAACAATTTCTTAATCCCATGCAGAGATACTCGGCATTCTTGCCGTCGAGGTCGGTCCGCATCACCCAGCCGCCGGCATATGGTTGCGGGATCGATTTGAAGTCCCAACTGTCGCGGTTCCAATGCTTCGGGGTGCGGCCTTTTTCGCAGGGCAAATCATCGCGATCGCCGCCGACGACATACAGCGACTTTCCATCCGGCCCGGGCACGATGCCGTGAACGTGGTGTTCCCACCAGGGCTTTCGGCCGTCGGTGAGTGCCGGGAAGGTAAACAGCGTCTCGGCCGTATCGAGTTTGTCGTCCCCATCGGTATCCTTCAACCGAAGGATGGTGCTTGGCCGCGACTCTTTTGCCGGGAAGCTTCCGTGTTGCACAACATACAGCGAGCCGTTGATAAATGTCATCCCCTGGCAATGGCCCCACTTGTCCGAAACCAACTCCACCTTGCATTCGTCTTTGCTATCCAACGGCGGCGGCGTGACACGAAACAGCCCTTCCGTTCGTTCCGCCGAGGCGTAGATTCGCCCTTTGTCGTCGAAACACATGGCAACCCACGATCCCTGGCCTTTTGGCACATAAACCCGCTCCACCGCGAAACCCGCACGAAGCTGAATTTGCGAGGCAGGTGTTTGGGCGCAAGCCTCGTCAAGCGACATGGACAGCGCGAGGATCAAAGTGATCAGCAGCAGTGTTTTTTTCATGAGCGGATTCCGACTCCGAGGAAGCCTGATAAAGGGTGTGGGTACGAAAACCGGCGGGAAGTTGTTCCCCGCCGGCGATGCGAACGCCCGTTGTCGGCCAACTATTCTTGGTTACGCCAAAATCTCCGTCAGCGGGCCGGCCTGGTTGACATCCCGCAATCCCACCAGCGCCGGATCGATTTCGCCAAAACTCTGGCGGCGGTCGCCGACGGCGTGCAGCAATGCGAGGTAGAAGTTCGCAACCGTCCGGTGTCCGGCGGTTTCGTAGTTCGGGAATTGCAGGAAGCGCCCTGCCGTCCGCAATCGTCCCGCCAGACCGCCGACCAGCACCATGGGCCATTCGCTGCAAAACCCGTGGTGCTCTTCGCCGGAGTCGCTCATCCAGATGATGAGGGTGTTGTCGAGCATCGTGCCGTTGCCTTCACGGACGGCATCGAGACGGCGGGCGAGGTCCGCAACTCTCTCGGCATGGAAGCGGCGAATCGGAATGGCGGCTTGGTCGCGCTGCGGATTGTCGGGATGCGTGTGGCCAATCGCGTGGCCGTCCACCGTGACGCCAAGGTCGGTCCAGGTGTGATACGAGCCGATTCCGCCAGCGGCGTCGATGGTCACCACGTTCGTCAGCCCTGAAATGATCGAAGCTGCGGCAATCGCGCATTGCGCCTCGAATCGCTGCGTCGTGCGTCGGCTGTCAAAACGGTCGATCGTGGGAATGTTGGCCCTCACGCGATCGCGGATTTCATTGATCCGGTCCTGACGAGCACGCATTTGTTCGAACGTGTCGAGATAGATGTCGAGTTGTTCGCGATCCATCGCGGGGAGTTCAGTGCGAACACGACGGATGTCGGTGCGAACCCAGTCCAGCAGCCGATTTCGCGCATTGTGAGCCCGGCCCGCGTTGCCTTCCGCAACGCTGCCGAACAGCATCTGAAACGCGAGGTCCGGTTGGCACACCATCGGCGTGGGGCGACGAACGGCACTCGTCGACACGGTGTTGATGAACGCGGCGTTGGCGGAGGGCGGCACGCCCAGGCCGACAACCGGGATAATGGTCGACTGCGCGGAAGCGAGGGCATGGTCGATGGTCTGAGCCACGGCGCCACGGCGCCAGTTGTAACAGCCAAGGCCACCGTACCCCTTGCCGTGATCCCCGCCGCCGGCGATCTTGTGCGAAAGCTTCTGAAGGATCGTCATGCGATTTTTGAACGGCGCCAGCGGCGCGATCGGATCGGGCAACTCCAAATCGGCTAAGCTTCGGTCAATCAGTCGATCCGTGCCGCGCGGCGGCGCCGGCAAATTCCTCGGCTGAATGTGGTATGGGTAGAGGCCGTTGCTCTCCATGAAGAAGATGAAGCGTTTCGGCGGCGCCTGGCCGGCTTGCTCTGCTTCAAGCCGTTGCAAGAAGGGCTGAAGCACGACGGCTCCGGCGCCGAGCGTCAAGCCCTTCAGGACAGACCGGCGATCAAGCTGGTCTGGTGTCACCATGTTCAGTGCAGTGTTGAAGATATTCATGTGGATTCCTTTGGGTTGGCCGTTTGCGGCTTAGCGCGGCTTCGAAACACACGCTAGGCCGCAAGCAGCAATTCATTTGTGCGAAGGTACAGTTCGATAAAGGAAGGATTCGGAAGTCAACAACGACGCCACGAGCGCCTTCATGCTGCCATTACTGTCACGGTAGGCTTTATGAGCGGCGACTAAAGTGGGTCCGTCAGCGAGTGTCTCGTTGCGGCCCAGGAAGTAGCGGAAGACGTGCCGCACGAACACCTGCTCGACGCGTTCCGACTGCGACAACCTTTCCATCAAATCGAACGGTCCCTTCACTGGGCCGTCCAATTTCGGATCGCCGCTGTCCGTGATGGCGCCCGTCGTGTCGAATGGAATGCTCGTCATCGTCCGCCGACTTTGGGAGTTCTTGGCCCGATCCTTGTCGGTTTTTTCCTTGTCCACGACGATCTCTGCCGTTCTGTATCGGCCAAGATGATCGAATTGCTCGAAAGGCAAACCGAGCGGGTCCATTTTCTGATGGCATTTCCAGCAATAGTCCTCGCGGGTCACTCGCATCCGATCGCGCAGCCCACGGTGCGGTTCGTCGGGAAGCATCGCGTTGACGGTGATCGGCACCTCCAGGATGCGTCCGCCGAGCAGCCGTTCGCGAATCCAGCGGCCGCGACGAATCGCATGATTGTCGAAGTTGGACCCGTGTGCGACGAGCCAACTGGATTGCGTGAGAATCCCCATCCGCTCCTCGGGATGCGCGTCGTACGGTTTGCCGGAGAGCCAATCGTCGAAGTCGAGCACGGGCACCCGGGGCTTCGCAATCAGGAGGGGTCGCCTGAGGTTGGATACAAAATGGTCCCAGCGTTTGGGGTCTGGCGATTGAATGCCATAGATCGCGTGCAGAATTGAATAAGGGCCGCCTTGAAATGCGTCTTTGGCGCCGCCGGGGCCGTCGAGTAGCTTTTTCAGGTCTTGCTGAAAATTCTTGTCATCAAAGGGTTTGCCTTCTTTTGCCGCCCGTTCGGCGCTCTGCTTCTTCCTTTCGAGTATGGTGGCCATGCGCTTGTGGTAATTCTTCACGAAATTACCCCGCATGAATGACTTGCGAGTCGTCAACAGGGTCCGCAGCACATCCTTGTCGGATTCCAAAACCCACTCGATCAGCCGGTCGGTGTCAGCGACGAACTCGCCGGCGAATCCCATCTGAAATCCGCAGCCCGCTTCTGACTGCAGTTCATCCACGGTGGCCGTGCACTTGGCGATATCGACCGCGGCCGGGTAACCGAAGTATTCCTGAACGAAGCCCAGCAGCCGCGGCTTTGGGATGGCCGGGTCGTTCAGGATACGTTCGACCTGTTTGCGTACCTCTTCGTTGGTTGCGAGTCTCCCCTCGACTGCCGCCTCCCAAAGCACTGCATCCGGCTCCCGATCAGTCAGAGTGAAGGCGATTGCCCGCGCCATGTGTCGCGACGGCATCGGTCCCCGTTTCGCGTCTCCATCCGGTCGCTCGATGCGATACAAGACCTCGGGGTGGCAAAGCACGGAGATCATGTATTGCTCCACGGCCAAGGGGGCGTCCATGGACTCAAAAAGCTTCGCCAATTGTTTCGCTTGGGATTTTCGAGCGGCGGGATCGAGCGGCAAACGCAGCAGCACTTCATAGGTCTCGGCTACCGCCGCTTCCAGTTGCTCCTGCTTCGCCGACTTGCCCGCACTGAGCGCCACCTTCAGGTTCTTGAGGGATGGCGAACCATTTATCTTCCCGCCAATTCTCTTGGCAACGGTCGTGCAGTTCCGCAGGTGATGCTCGTATTCCGCTCCGCTGATCCGGTAGAGCGATGAATAGTCGGTGAAATCCCATTTTCGAGGCATGTTCCACGGCGCGATGATCGGCGTCTCTTGGGACGCACTTGGAAACAGGATATGGTCCATATTGAGCGAGAGTTGCCCATTGAGTCGGATGAAGAACTGCTTGTAACTCACGGGCGACAGCCGCCAGACTCGGCTCGGCGTGCCAGCTTCACCCGCGGCCTTGCCGGAGAAGAGTGCGTCGTGATCGACCCAGTTGCCTCGGGCCGGAGCGAGCTCCTTGAGTTCGTCGAACTTCACGCCGGCAGCCTTCAAATTCGACTTGATTGATGCGATCGCCAACTGCCGATCCGCTGAGGGGGGCTGTTTGCTGTCTTGCGGCGGCATCTGGCCGTTATCGAGTTGCTCGTAAACCCGCTTCCAGATCTCGATGTCCTTTGGCGTTTTCGGATCGGCGGGTAGAGCCAGCAGAGAGACGTTTCCTTCCGGATTCTTCTTGCCGTGGCAACGGACGCAATGCGCAATCAGGAACGAACGTGCGGCTTTCGCGTCGGTGCCTGGCTCACCAGCGCGACAAGGCTCGCCGACGATTGCAACAAGCAACATCAGTGCAACACACAGGAGATATTGTTTCAACAGTCTCATACTCATCCTCACGTTTGTCGTCATAGCCGCTTGCGGCTTAGCGGCCAAAACTGCGGTCCGCTAAGCCGCAAGCGGCTCAGAAGCGTCGCTCGAATCAGCTGTTGAGGAGTTCGGGCAAGGGGCCGTAAATTCTCGGAGCTTCCGACGAACTGGCGGGCCGATTAAACGCGTCGCACGGTCTGCCGATGGCGTGCAGCAGAGTGGTGTACAGGGCGTTGATCACCGGATTGGTGCGGTGCGCCGTCCCGAAAGTCTGGTTGCCGCCGTCTCCTCCCGCGGCTTGGGCACTGACCGGGTATGACACGAACTGTCCGGTCCTCAGTGTTCCGCCGAGGTTGCCGACGAGCACGAAAGGCCAATTCGCTCCGGGCCACGAATGCTGTTGGTTGGCTGAATCGCTCATGAACACGAGCAGGGTGTTGTCGAGCATCGTGCCCGATCCTTCTCGCGTTTCCTGCAATCTCGTCAGCATCCGTGCCGCCTGCCGGGCGAGATAATTGTGGTACAGCGACAACGGTCCGAAGGGGCGCCGCAAGTTCACTTCCACTGTCTGGTCGACGCCGCCATGTCCCAGTCCGTGTCCGTCGCCGTTGCAGATCCCCGAGTATCTCGCCATGAGTCCGCCGAGGCCCGAGGAGATCGTTACGACGTTGGTCAGGCCGGCCACAAGCGCCGCCGCGGCGATGTCGCACTGAGCCGCCGCAATTTCCGTCACCGACGTCATTCGTTCGGGAAGCCTGGGGGCGTGCCGATTCAGCGTTCCGTTCTGGAACTGTTCGGAGAGTTGGCCGTTTCGCCGGGAGAGCGATTCGATCGCTTCGAGATGAGCGTCGAGCAATTCCCGCTCCGGTCCCGCGATTTCCCCACGGACTCGCCGCACGTCGTTGGTGACGAAATCCAACAAGTTTCGCCGCGTCGCGAAATCGTTTCGCGTGGCACCGACGCTGCCGAAGAGCGATTCGTAAGCCATTTCCGGTCGGCACTGCATCGCGATCGGCCTTCCGGCGCCCCATGCCGACGAGCAATAAGCGGTCGTGGGCCCGCCATGGGCGACACCCAGGCCGAGCAGCGGAAACACTCCGGGATTGGCCTGGGCGATGGCCGCGTCAATCGAGATGCCCAGTGCCGAGTGCTTGTTGCCCGCGATACCCGAGAGCGCCGTGAAGTAGCCCCCATGGTCCACGGCATTGTTCGTTCTCAAACCATGTAAAATCGTCAACCGGTCCCGGAATGGTGCGAACGGCTCGATGTCGAAGGGGAGGTTCAAACCTCGGAGCGGAATCTGCCGAAGTTCGTTGGATGCCAGCGGAACCCCCTCGGGCAGAGTGCCCCCGATTTCGCGAAGGCCGTTGTCGAACACGAGGAAGATCACCCGCTTCGGCGCGGTGGGACGTCCCGCCGCCTGTGCGGCAACCTTTTGCAAAAGGGGCTCAAAGAGCAAGCTGCCCGCCCCTAAAGAGACGCCCTTGAGGAATGTTCGACGGTGGTTCATTTCCTGGAACGGATTCATTATTTGGATTCCTTTGCAAGGGTTGGAACGGTTCGGTACAGGAAGGACTCTGAGGACAAGAGCGACACCACCAGCGCCTTGAAGCTGCCGCCGCTTTCAACGTAAGCGCGGTCGGCTTCCTGGAGGGAGACGGCGTCCCCGGGTGTTTCGTTGCGGCCCAGGAAGTAGCGGAACGCGTGGCGAATGAACACCTGACGCACCCGGTCCGATTCGGCCAATCGTCGCAGCATCTCAGGGGCATCCTTGACCGGGCCATCGAGCTTCGGATCGCCGCTGTTGCGGATGAAGCCAGTGGTGTCGAGTGGAGCGTCGCGATAGATCTTGGCCTTCTTGTCTTTGACCGACTTCATCGCTTCGAGATCGAGCACCGGTTCGGTTGTTCGCACGAAGCCATAGTGATTGACGTGCTCGAACGGGGTGCCGAGATCGTCCATGCGGTAGTGACACTTCCAGCAGGCGCCGGCACGCGTGACCATTTGGCGCTCTCGCAAAGTGCGATGGGGATCCTCCGGCACCATGGCCTGCACGTTGATGGGTAGATCCGGCACGCGACCGCCCAGCAGCTTCTCACGCACCCAGCGGCCACGACGAACGATGTCGTTGTCACTGCCGGCCGACCAGGCCACTAGCCAACTTGGCTGCATCGGAATGCCGATGCGGTCGCCTTGTGGCGGCACCCGGTGTTCCATCGCGAACGGGCTGAACTTGCGAAACAGCGGACCGTGATCATTGCGAAGGCCGTCCTCCGACGAACCAAACAACTCGTGCGTTCGATAGGAGTCAGCGGTAGTCAGCAGTTCTTTAAAGACTTCTTTGTCATGGGAAAGAATCGACAGAACCAGGACATCAGTATCCTCGACCAATTGTCGCGCATTGAAGTGGAAGCCACGGCGTTGCAGGTGGTCCGGCAACGGGTCCTTGAAAACCTCCGTCGCCCGGTAGTAATCGAAGTATTCGCGGAAAAACCGCAACACGCGCGGCTTGCCAAGCTTCGCTTCGTCGAGGATGTTTTTTACCGCGGAGGCGACTTCCTCACGGGTTGTTAGCTTGCCTTGGGCGGCGGCCGACAAGAGATTCAGGTCGCGATTGTCCGACAAGGCCAGGCTTAACGCAAACGCGGTTTCGCGCGGCGACAGTATGCGCACGCCGGACCGAACCTCCGCGCCAAGGCCGACCTCGAAGCGCAAGATGGCTTCCGGCGTCATGAGCGGGGCCATGAGGACCGTCTTTCCGGCCAACGAGTAGTCCCCTTCCTTCGCCACGTCCTTGTAGAGTTCCAGGAGGCTCTCCAGCTCTTTCTCGCTCGGCGTTCGCGACACAATCGCCTGATACTGCTGATTCATCGCTTTGACGAGTTCATCGCGATTCGCAGCCACCTTGGGATGCATCAGCGGCGCGAAGGTTCCGTTCCCTTGACGGACGCGATCCCCTTTTTCGAAATGCTTGCGTTCTTCCACTGTCGCCGACTTGATGCGTGCCTCGCTCGGCCAAAGCGTCTCTTTGGCAACCTCGGGCTTTTCGACGATGTTGACGATGGTATGGGCGCGCACCTGGGCCAGCACAATTTGCTCGGCATTGGTGAGAAGCAGACTCGACGCTCCTTCATCGGGTGCGTAAAGAGCGGAGAAATCGCGGAAGCCGGAATCTTGGATCAAGCCAAACGGCTGTTGCAGGCCTTGCACATTGAGCCCGCTGAGCGATTTCGTGTAAGCGGACGGTGACAAACGCCAAAGTCTGGGCGGCGGAGGCACGCTCGGCCCGCGTGGACCGCCGAAGAGGATCACGTGCGGCAGACGGTTGCCGTCCACCGGCTTTTCCTTGACGGCAAAGTGGATCGCCGGTCCCTTGAAGGGCGAGTCGAGTTGCGCCGAGATCCATTGAACGGCACCTGCGGACTCGACAGGATCGGGCCGGTCCTTGACGGACGGTGGCATGTCACCTGCACGCAACCGTTCCAGGATCGACGCATAGGAAACACGGCCGGTGATGTTGTCGAAGGTCAGCGCGTCCATCGAGAAGTCGCCTTCCTTGCGTTTGCCGTTGTGGCAACTCATGCAGTTGGCATCGAGGAAGGCGCCGACGAATTTCGCATCGGCCTTGGTCGGCTTTGGCGAGTCAACCACGCGAAATTTCTCCGCCAGGCCGACTCGTGGATTGGCTTTCAGTGTGTTGAGCGATGAGTCCGAGACTTTGTGCAAGCCCCTCATCGACACGATTCCGGAATGCTGGGCCAACGCCTTGGCCCCATCATCGGAAATCGTTGTCAAGCCGTCTAGGAACAGCCAATCGCCCTTGTGTTTTCCGAGTGAAGCAGAGGCTCCATTGGAAAGAGTGGTCAATCCGTTCAGCGACAGCCTGCCATAGTGTTGCGCGAACACGACAGCCGAGCTGTCCGACAGCTCCTTCAGACCATTGAGCGAGAGTGTGCCGCCTTGATGCTTGGCGAGTTCCTTCGCCGTTTCCTCGGAGAGCGTGGTCAGGCCATCGAGTGCCAGGTTGCCCCGGCGTTGCGCGAGTGCCCGGGCAACTTCGGGCGAGATCGTCTTGAGTGCGGGGAGCCTGCCATCCCAGCTTCGAGACGATGCAAACGCGGCAGCGGCCTTTTCCGAGATCGACGGCAAGCCCCGAAGTTCGCCGCACCATTTCGGCCACGCCCCCAGGATGGCGGCGCCTTCGTCGGAAATCTTCGTCAGGCCTTTGAGAAAGACGATCGGCCTTGCGTACCCTGGCGATTTATGATCTGCGAGCGCTTTGAGGGCTTCGTCGGAAATCGTGGTCAGACCGTTGAGGTACAGATCGCCCTCTCGTTGGCAGATGGCCTTCGCCGCGATCGGAGTGAGCGAAGTCAAGCCGTTGAGGCGCAGTTCGCCGTGGCTGCCGTCTTTTCCGCCGATGGTCAGGGCGATGTCATCGGGAAGCGCGGTGAGACTGTCGAGAATGAGCGTGCGTTGAGATTTGGCGATCGCTTTGGCAGTCTCGACGGTGAGTGAGGTCAACCGCGGCAGATTGCCACCCAATTTCCCTCCCAGTGCCTTGGCCGCCTCATCCGAAAGTGACGTCAGCCCTTCCAGGGAAATTCCTCCCTGTCGCTTGGCCAGCGCCTTGGCCACATCTTCGGGAATAGTCTTCATGGCAGGCAGTCGTCCATCCCAGCTATGTCCATGTGCTTCCGCGAGCGCCTTGGCTCCCTCGACGGTGAGCGCCGTCAATCCGTCGAGGCGAATCTGATTGGAAGGGCCGCCCCCTTTGCGCTGCGCCAACGCTTGAACTGCCGGGGTCGAAAG
>CAMAUE010000120.1 GCA_945861245.1 Singulisphaera sp. GP187 | reverse complement strand
AGCTGGCTCCGACGCTTCGCCATCACTCTCCTGAAGCGTCATCCCAAGAAAGACAGTCTCCGCGGCAAAATGGTTTCATGCATGGCCAGCACCGCGTTTCTCACGGAAGTCCTATCGCTGACACAAGTTTGATATGCGCTGGCCGTGCCGACTCTGCCCTTCTCCTCAGGTGAAGGCACGTTTGGCAACGGCGGACGCGGCTTCCGACGCGGCTTCGGTTTGTCGCAAAGCCCGATGTTGGCAGCACCGACCAAATCCGGCCCGAACGGGATGCGCGTCCTCAACGTCACCTACAGTCAGAGCACCGGCAATGGCACAGACTCGTCCTCGAATAACGGCGCCGCCTTGGCCGTCGGTACTGGATTGATCCTCGCGGCAGGACTTATTCTTGCTGCCAAGAAGTCGGCACTTCTTGGTTGATCCGATAAGCGTCACGAAGTGGAAATAACGATGGGGAGCTGCAATGATGACGCCACCCGCCAAAAGTCGCTTGTACGAAACGGAAGCGTAAGCGACGGACTGGAGAAATCCGTCGCTTGCGCTTCCGGCTCGTACTTTTGTCGGTGGCGTCATTTTTGACACGCATTCACCTCACCGCGACCGCCAGATGAACCGCCGCACGACGCGATAGCCTGCGTAGGCGCCGGAGAACATGCCACCAAAGACGATCACGAACACGACAAGCACATGGAACCATGTTGGCGGGTCTGGAAATAGGCTCGCCAATAACATCACCACGCCGATGCTGGCGAAGAAGCCGAGCCCTAAGCCAACACCGCAACCAAGGAACAACAGGATCATGGCTTTGATTGCGTGCTGCAAATCGACCGGCTTTTCCGGGCTGATACGCAAGGCGGCAACGTCCACCCTTGAGACCTCCGTGAGGACACGATAGACCTTGGCAGCTTCCGCCAACAGGCCCGTGCGTTTGACCGGGACGACGATGCGATCCTCACGAAGCATCACGATCCTGCCGGCGTTAACCTCCACACACCAGCCGGGATGGTCGGCGAAAAAACGAATCACGTCCGCGGAGAAGACGGCGCCCAACTCCGCCGTTTGCGTCGCCGATGCCGTATCCAGATTTGCGAAGTAAAGCTTATCGCCTGGCCACACGAAATATTGGGCCTGGAATTTCTTCTGCACGTCCTGTTCCTCGCCACCGATGCCGTGAACGAAAGTTACTCCTTTGGCACTGGTGAACGCGTGAAGATAGCGATCAGCCATGCCGAGCGGGTGCATGCTAAAGGCGGGCAGGTCGGTCATTGCGGGGAAGATCACCAAAGTGTGACGCCATTCAAATCCGTCCGCATCGTTGCGCGGCCCAACCCAACGGATCACGTCGAGCACTTCGACGGGGTAGGCCTGGATCACTCCGCTCATGCGTGACAGCAATTTCGTGTAGCGTTTCAGCAACGGCCAATCCGCCAAGGCTCCAAGCTCGGCCTGGCTCGCTGGCACAGAAAAGCGGAACCCAATCTTCTTGCAGAGTCCAGCGAGAGCCACGACGTGATCGCGCCGGTTCAGCCATGATTCGTAGGCGGCGAAGACGATGCTCACCAGGATTAAACCTACATAAACGGCGGCGGTCACCTCTTCCACGTTCGGCGTGGCCCGGCCGAAAAGCTCCGTGATCAACAACAGTCGCAGGAGAATCCAAACGCCGACGCAAGCGACGGCACTAGCTGTGGCCCAAATCCAGGCTCGACCGAAGGGCGACATGGCTGAACTCCTGGGATAACGCACTGACGCTATTTAACCAGCCTATTTGCCGGACAACCAAGCAGTGACACCGCAAGCGAGGTAGACACCTGCATAGACGGCGAAGAACAGCCCGACGGCCAGCATCGGATAGAGGAGCACGGTAAGAACGGCGTATCCTCTTTCGACGATAACATCATTCGGGTTAGCGGGATCATACCACACGGACCGTTGCGAGCCGATCTTGATGGTTTCAAAGTCAGGCAACTCAGGAAACGCACATCTGCCATTCCAGTTGACAATCTCTCGGTCGCCAACATGATAGCGAACCCGAACCTGACGCAGAAGCTCCATTTCCGTTGGCACGATGCGCTTGTCAAGGATCACGCCATCGGTTTCGACATAGACGTTATTCATGCGCCATTGCGGCCACCAGAGGAACCAAAGCCCGAACCATGCGATGAATAATCCGATCGCCAGGAAGAAGCTCCAAAATGCACCATACACCAGCATTTGGCGAATGGTTCGTGGCGGCGCCATGGTCGGATCGTAGCTGGACATGGACGTATTCCGCACCTGATTGGGATTGCCAAACGAAGCCTATTCGCCAACGACAATATATGCACACGGAAGGAATCGGAACAAGAGCCAGGCCTTTGTGGCGTATAATGGCTGTCGAGATGTTCTCGTACCATCAGAAAGATCGAGATACCATGCGACCGCTCGCCGCTTTTTCAATTCTCGCAATCTGCTCAAGCTTCGCATCGGCACAGACGCCGGCGGAAGTCCTGGTCAAACGCCTTGGCAGCCCGAATTTCGCACAGCGCGAGCAGGCCGCCCGCCAGCTTGAAGCCTTGGGCCGCTCCGCCCTGCCCTTATTGCGCGCCGCCTCAAGCAAGGTCGATCTTGAGTCACGCCGGCGCTGCTTTCAGATCATGGAGCGGATCGAAAATCGCATTTTCGTTCAGGAAGTGACCGACCCAAAAACGGTGAACCTGAAATTCGTCGATGTCCCACTTGAGGACGTTGTCCAATCTATGCAAGCACATCTCGCCATGCGAATCGAAGTGCCCGAAGCCAAGAGCCCTCGCATCACGCTTAACACGAGTGACGTTCCCTTTTGGCTTGCCTGGAGCCAATTTTGCGAGGCCGCTGGCGTCGAAGAAGCGGATTACCTTCGGCCCGCGAGCCGAATGAAGAAGCTCCGGCCAGCCGATTTCGCCGAACTGCTTGACGGATTGGATCGGCCGCAGCCATCCAGCTCGGTTCGCTATGTTGCGCCACGCGTTCATAGGGCGACTACGCCGCTGGGAATGCCGTATGCCGCGGACAATCGCCACAGCGTGCGAGTTCGCGTACATCGATTGCCAGCGGAGGCGAAGGGCGATCGGCAGGCTGCGTTCCTGGTCGAGGTCCGCCCGGAACCGGGTCTGGAGCTTGCCGGCGTTCCGCGCGTGCAGATCAAGAAGGTCGTGTGCTCCGACGGCACGACGCTAGATGTCGATGCCAAACCGCAAACGCCGTCGCCCGATCAGCCTGCATACCTGGCGTCCCACTCGGGTGATATTCATCGCGGCAACTTGTTTCATATCAAACGAATTGCCTGGCCGAACCGCGACCTCGGTATTCGCGAACTGCACGGATCCGTTCAGGCCGAGTTTGTAGTCCGGCCCAAATTGTTTGCCGTGCCCAACGTGATGAAAGCCGTCGGAAAGGCCGCGCGGGGCTTTGAGGGAATCGAAGCGAAGGTGATCGACGCCGAGCGCAACGAGGACGGCGACCTCGCCGTACGGCTGCGACTTAGCGACCTCGACAGCCTGAAGCCGAGCACGACACAACAGGAAATCGTGCGGGTCCGCCCCGGGTTCATCGCTATACGCGGGGCCATCGACGTGGCGATGGATTGCCTGGAATTGCATGCACCCAACGGGCGCGTTTTTCGTCCTGAGCGAGCGACGCATCGCCAACTCGATGGCGGGAAAGGTTACGACGTATCGTTAACCTTCGCCGCACCGGAAACGACGAAAGATGATTATACCCTGGTGATAACGAAGGAACGCCGCATCGTCGCGGTCGAATTTGCGTTCAAGGTTGGAGAATTGCGTTGAGTGCTCTCTGCTTGACGGAAGCCCAATGGTGAGGTACTCCGAACCGCTGGGATCAGCCGGATTATCCCAAGGGTTTGGAGTACCTCACCCCATAGGTATCAACTTAAGCAAATGTTGTCCGGAAAATGCAATCTAACCACAGAAGCACAGAGAACACAGAGAAAATACGAAGAATGGAGAATTGAATCAGCAATCCGAATCGTGAAGCTTTCAGTTCACAATTCTGCGCATTTCCTCTGTGTACTCTGTGTCTCTGTGGTTAGTTCGCATTCGTTCGTCACTGTTTCCTTAAGTTGGTGTCAATGGGGTTCGGAGTACCTCACCCTGGGGCTTGGATTTCTACGCCGCCTTTTTCGTGCTCGTCAAGCCTTGGCCTTCAAAGTAGATGAACTCGTAATCGCCGGTGAAGCCAAAATGATCAAAGAGCCAAATCCATTCCGCGGGCGTATGGAATGATTCGCACGTCAGCGCCCAGCATTGCAGGTTGAACAATTCCTGTTCATCGCGATAAGCCTCGACGGTGAGATATTTTTGTTTAGCGACACGTTCCATCTCGCGCAGGGCCGTCTGAAGGTGGAAGATCGGCAGATTGTGCAGCGTGTTCAGCGAAATTACCAGATCGAACGATTGGTCCGCAAACGTGTATGGCTGCTCGGCTCGGTGCTGGAATAGCCGCGAGCGAACCTCCTCCTTGGCGTTGACGATGGCGTGCTCGGAAATATCGAAGCCGGTCACTTCGCATTGGGGCAACAAGCGCGTGAGTTCGTAGAGCAAGAAGCCTTTGCCACAGCCCACGTCGAGAATGCGTGCGTTCTCTGGTAGACGAAAAATTTCCACGAGTTTGGCGGCGACGACGGACCATCGGCCATCGTATTTGTACCCGCCGTAGCCGTGGCGGCGCGAGCCGTCCCAGTAATCGGCTCCGTATTGCTTGCCGATCCGCATGCATTCGACTTTTTCGTCGGTCATACGGCCGATGTAATCGCGTTCGGTTTTCTTGTGCAGGGGATTGATGATATCGAGTAGACGCCCCATGAAACTGGCTCCTTCCGTGAATCAATGATTGCGAATTGGTGTGGATTCTACACTGAGGGTCCAGATCGCTCAACCCCAAGCCGGTTTAGCCACGACGCGTAACGGAGCGAGAACGCTTCCTCGCTCCGCTGCGCGTCGCGGCTAAACGAGAGGTGGTTAGTCCGGCAGTTCTTTGACGTAGATGTTCTTGAACCACAGGTGATCGCCGTGGTGTTGCAGTTCGATTGGGCCACGGGTGGGTAGCGGTTGGCCCCGTTCCCAGTAGTTTTCCAGGGCGATCTTGTTGACGACGAGTTTGCCGTTGAGTTTGATGGTGACGATGTCGCCGACCATATGGATATGGAAGGTATTCCATTGTCCCGCCGGATTGTCGCCGACGGCGATGGGGTTGTTGGCGCCTTTTTTCTGATTGTTGTAGAGGCCACCGGAGCCGATGCCGGCTTTGTTGTTTTTGCCCTTGATGTCCCAGATTTGAACCTGGGGATTACCGCGGAGGTAGACGCCGCTATCGCCGGACGATTCGATCTTCCAGTCGACATACAGTTCAAAGTTGGCATAGTCTTTGACGGTTTGCAGGCTTTGGCCCTTGCCGTCGTAGGCGAGGACGCCATCGACGACCTTCCAGTGCGGGAGGTATTTTTCGTTGGCCTTCTTGAGGGCGTCGGCGTACTGCTCTTTCGACATTTTCTTGCGTTTATTGATCTCGACCAGGCCCTGCCAGTTGGTGAGGTCTTTGCCGTTGAACAGCGCGGTGAAACCTGCTGGTGGCGTGTTGTCTTTGGCGGTCTTTTCGCCGGCGTGCGTGGCACAGGTGAAGGCGGCGGCAGTCAGTGCGAAGCCAGCCAGTGCATACCATCGGTACATTGTCTCCGTCCTTTCATGAGAGGGATTCGTAGCGTTCGTGTTGATTATGGTGGAAGGCATGAGGCGATTGTACAAGCAAAAACTGCCGAGGGGTTGAAATTTTTCGCAAAAAACGCCCTCTTGAAATCCGCCCCGGCTTCCCTTAACTTAGTATTTTCCCTATTGAACCAGATAGGCGCGGTACGTTTAACGCAAACCAGGACCGAACATGATTGCGGTAGAAAACCTGACCAAATTTTTCGGCCCGGTCATGGCGATTGATCGCGTGACATTTGAGGTCGAAAAGGGCGAAGTCGTCGGTTTCCTCGGCCAAAACGGCGCGGGCAAAACCACGACCATGCGCATCCTCACCAGCTACATGCCCGCGACCAGCGGCATCGCCAAAGTCGCTGGCTATGATGTCATGCTCGAAGCGGACGATGTAAGGCGAAGCATCGGCTACCTGCCCGAAAGCGTGCCGCTTTACCCCGAAATGCGCGTCGAGGAATACATCGCATTCCGCGCCAAACTAAAGGGGATGCCACGCAAGGAACGCATTCGCCGCGTGGAATACTGCCTGGAACGCTGCCGGCTGCTGACGGTGCGAAGGCGTTTGCTCCACACGCTGTCCAAGGGCTATCGCCAGCGCGTTGGCTTGGCGGACGCGATGGTGCACAATCCGCCGATCCTCATACTCGATGAACCAACCTCGGGCCTTGATCCGGCCCAGATTCGCGAGACCCTATTGTTGCTCAAAGAGTTAGGCGAAAACCATACGATTCTGCTGTCGACACACATTTTGGGCGAAGTCGAACAGATTTGCGAGCGCATCATCATCATCAAGAATGGACGTGTCAGTTTGAACCAGCGAATGGAGAATATCCCAAGCACAATCAAGATCGAAGCCCGTGGCCCGCGCGACGCCATCGCCAAGGTGCTGATGGGCATCAACGGCGTAACGAATGTGCAAGCAAACGCCCTGCCCGACGGCCTGGGCATCTTCGACGTTCGCACGCAGAACAACAGCGACTTGCGTGAAGAAATCAGCAAGGCGCTGACGACTCACCATTGGTCGCTGCGGCGATTGGAACAGAGCCGTCGGCTGGAAGAAGCCTTCTTTGAAGTCATCAACATGAATGAGCCGCTGGTCCCGGCGAATGCGAGCAAAGCGGCGATCAAACCGGCCAATCCGCCGGCCCACGCTGCGAGCGAATCAGCGACCAGCGAAGCGATCACGAAAAAATAATTTGTATTTCCGCTTGCGGCTTAGCGCTCGAAAAAAAAACCGCGAGCGCTACACGCCTAGCAGAAACCGAAGCAAGAGGAACGCATGGCCAACTCAGAATCGATCGACCCGAAATCGGGCGACTTCCCGCCACCGGCATGGGAGTCGGTCCCCGAACGTGCGCCGTCATTTGAGCGCGACGAACGCCCCACCGTCGCCCGTATCCTGGCGATGATGGGCCTCTTCCTGCTGGTGCTCGGGTCGCTCGCCTTGCTCGCGCCCACCTGGATGAAGCAGGTCGAAGGCGGTCCGCCGCGTACATCGCTCATCTCGCCGGCCTGGGGTTTCTTTTTCGCGACGATAGGATTGTGTCTAATCCTGTACCACGTTTATTGCGAACAGGATGTGCAATTTCGGCGGTTGTACGCCTTCGCCGGCTTGGCCTTGATCCTGACGGGAGTCATCCTGCGCGTGCTGGCATTTCGCGCCGCCGCCGACCTGACCTGGTTCATGATCGGCGGGTTGCCGAGCTTGTTCATAGGCGCTGTCGTCCTCACTGCGGTGATACGAAGCGAGACCGAACGTAATGTCCGCGATCTGTTGCTCAATTTGGCCGGCGGCGTCGGCGTGGCGATCATCGGCTTCTGCTTCTACTTCGCGCTCCGGCGCGACACCAACTTTCTCACCGGCGAAGGCGCCATTCTCCTGATCCTCGGCCTGCTCTTCGCCTGTATCTACATCAGCATGCAAGAAACCTCCAGCGATCGCGGGCATTACGCCGGCATCGCCCTCGGACTGGTCGGCTTGCTCGGTCTCGGCATCGGGATTGTTCAGTCCCTGCTCAACGATACCTTCCTGATCCCCGGCGGATTGGTCCTCATAGGCTTCTCGCTCGTCTATATCTTCTTCTCGCTCGGCACCTGGTGCGACTGGCCTATCGTCATCCTTACCCGCCGTGATCTCGCCGCCTACTTCTACTCGCCGATCGCGTATCTGGTTTTCATCGGCACGCTCCTTATCGGCTGGTTCATCTTCTTGAACTTCGTCGGCCAGATCGAATCCTTTGGGCAGCGCGGCGGAATTCCCGAACCGATCGTCGGCATCTACATCTTTGGCCTATTCCCGGTCATCGTCCAACTCTTTGTCGTGCCGGTACTCACGATGCGGCTCTTCAGCGAAGAAAAACGCACAGCAACCATCGAGGTGCTACTCACTGCGCCGGTGAACGAGGTTTCCGTCGTCGTGGCGAAATTCTTCGCTTGCTGGATTTTCTACATGCTCACCTGGATTCCATGGTGGCTGTTCCTCGTCAGCTTGCGTTATTTCGGCGGCCAGGAGTTTGATTACTATCCCGCGCTGAGCTTCAATGTCGCCCTGGCGGTCATCAGCGCCGGCCTCATCGCCACCGGGGTGTTCTTCTCGGCCCTGACTAGCAACCAGATCGTGGCCGCGGTGCTGGCGTTCGTCGGAGTGCTCGTGCATCTCGTGCTTTATTTCCTGAAACATGAAGACGCGCTGATTCGTCAGGGCGGCGTCATCCACGAGGTGATCTCCTTCGTCAACTTCTACGACCTCTGGAACACCTCACTGGGCGGCCTTGTCTCGCCCCGGCATCTCATCTTTCACGTTTCGGTGGCGATCTTCTTTTTGTTCGCCACCGTGAAGGTGCTCGAATCACGGAAGTGGAAGTAATTACCCAAAATAGCCCGCCATGTATGGCGGGTTTGACTACCAACCCGCCATAAATGGCGGGCTAAATGATACAGATGCAGGTGAATTCATGGCAACCGTGGCCCCGACCCCATCCAGCAGTGTTTTCGCGCGACTCCGCGATTCCGCGCAAACCCTCGTCGCAGGCCTGGCCTGGGCGGGCGTGATGCTGATCGTGTTTCGCTACTGGATTCAGATCAAGCACCTCGGCCGATCGCCGATCTTGGCAAACCTCTTTCTAATCGCCGGCCTCGCCGTTTTGGGCCTGGCGGGTTGGCAGGCGTTTGTCCTCTGGCTGCGCCAAGACACACCCGATCAGAAAGCCGAAACGCTCGCCTCACAACGCCGACTGCTGAGCCTCGTCCTACTCGGCGGCGGTTTTGGCTTGATCGTGCTTGCCTTCGTTCTCGGCATCGGTAAAAAGGCCGGCGGTTCCTACGGCTTCATGCTCGACAACTTCGGCGAAAGCGCGGGCCTCTTGCTCTTCGGCATCACCGGTCTTTTCTACGGCTGGACGCTGCAACAACCTGCCGACGAGTCGGGCTCGCCCATCGCTTTCTTGATCGACAAAGCCCCACTGCTCAAGATGGCAATGATCGTGCTGATGGCCGTGTCGATGGGCGTCTTCGTCTACGTCGTCATCAGCAATCGCGACGCGAATCGCTTCCTCAACTACACGCCGCAACTGCTCGCGCTGCTGTTTCTCAGCATCACCGCGGGCACGGGATTCTTTCGATTGAACGCCGACACCCACGATGAATCGAGCGTGCGGTTCTTCGTGCTGATCTTCGGCGGACTGACGGGATTGAATCTGTTCGTCCTATCAGCAGGCCTGGCGTATCTCTGGCGTGATGACGTCGCTGGCGGAGAAACCGCCTGGCATGGCGAAAACAACTGGCGCCTTTGGCTGTGCGCCTACACAATGATCGCCGGCCTGGTCACGATGATGGTCAGCCTAAACCTCGCCAAAACCGACGTACGCCATAACGCCGGACTTCGCCGAGCGATGTATGGCTACAACGCAATCCTTCAGGGCCTGCTTCTGCTCGGGATTCTCATTGTCCTCAATTTCATCGTCGCCAAGAAATATCCGTTCACCTACGACTGGACGAAAACACGTGGTGCCTACGCACTGAGCGATAGCGGCCAAAACCTCGTCAAAGGCTTGAAAAAAGAAATCAACCTCCTTGTCTTGATGGCCCAGACCCATCCGGCCCACAAAGACACCAAGATTTTGTTGGACAATTGCAAAGCCCTCAACATCAAATTCAAAGTGAACTACGTCTCGCCCGACACGGAACATGTCGATTTCGACAAACTCATCCGTATTTTCCCGCAGATACAGCCCGAACCCGGCGCGGGCGACATCGGCCGCGGCGTGCTCGTGGTTTATGGCCCTATGCCCACTGACGAAGGGCACAAAGTCCCCTACACCTTCATCCGTGATCGCCGACTACTTAAGCAAGAACGTCCCCAAGGGCCGGGAGGCAAGGCGTCAAGTCAGTATCTCGGCGAAATGGAGATTCTCAAGGAAGTCAAGTTCCTCTCGCAGGATCGCATCAAGCACAAGATTTACGTCCTTCAAGGCAACGAAGAACCCGACATCAACAACGATGAAAACGCGTCACGCATGGAAATTCGCCACGGCTTCCAGGGCACCGGGCTAGGCATCCTTGTCGAAAAACTGAAAAACGAGAACTTCGACGTCGTCGGCCTCACGTTTGATCCGCTAATGAAGGAAGAAAAACTGATTACCCCTGTAATTCAAGCCACAGCCAAAAAGGGCGAAACGAAGCGCAGCATCCCCACCGATTGCAAGACGCTGATCGTCGCCGGCGTCTCGCGCACGCTCTCCGCGGAGACCGTCAATGCTATCGATGACTACCTCACCGGCGGCGGAAAGGTCCTGGCTTTCCTCGACGTGATCGCCGAGGACGATTACTCCAAACTGCGCAACACCGGCCTGGAGCCAATGCTCAAACGCTTCGGCGTCGAAGTCACCGACGATTACGCCCTGCGCGTCGCGGCCCCACCGTTCGGCGGCGATCCAACCATGCTCATCGCGCTAACGCCTGCCAAATCGGCCAATATCTTAGCTCGGCAATTTACGCAAAAGCAGTTCCTGCTGCGAAAGTCAGCCCGCGGACTCAAGGTATCAACGCATCAGCGCTACAAGGCCGAGCCGATCTTGCAGGTGTTCCACCTCGAGGGGTCGCCATTCATCGCCGAAACGAATCCCGTCTACTTCAAGGACCCTGTTTCGCACGTGATCCCAATGACCCGCGACCCCCTACTCTTACGCTCCAAAGCACCGCGGGAACCGATGTCCGTCGGCATGGCAGTCACCGACGGCGAAAAGCCCGCGCTGGTCGTGTTCGGCGACACCGAATGGATCACCAGTCGCGATCTCCAGGTCTCCCGCTCCAGCGTGAATGCCTTCGCCCTCGTCCTTGGTTCCATCGAGTGGATGGCGGGACGCGAAGATTTTATCGGCCCACAGCCCAAAGTGACGACCAGCTTCGCGTTCGAGCCAGGCGTCAATTTTGGCCGCATGGTCTTCCTGCCCGGTTGGATCATGTTCCTCGCGTTCATCCTTCTCGGCATCACAGTGTGGATCATTCGGAGACGATAAGTTTAGCCGCTCGCTTTCGGCGAGCGCGACTTGCTCGTTCGCGCTCGCCAAAAGCGAGCGGCTAAACCAGGAAGTTCGTATTCTCCTGCACAAAAAATCTGACATCAAGCGCCCACGCTAACATAGGCACACGACCATGAATTCTCGTATCACGATCTTGTTCTTCGGTTTGCTCCTGAGCATGCTTTGGCTGTTCGGCGTCATGATCGCGCAACGCCGAACCGGCGGCGATCTGAGCTACATCGCGCCCAGTCTGCACGAAGCCGGCCTGAAGATCGACAAGGTCGTCGTCAGGCGAACCGACAAGGACAACAAAGCCGACATTGTCTTCGTCAAGATCAACGATCTCTGGTACCTGCGTCAGGATAAGCAGCAGGTAAAAGTCGAAGGCAACCAGATCGACAAGCTGGTCGCCGCCGTCCGCGACGCCAAACCCGACGACACCGCCGACGTCAGCAAGGATGCAAAATTCTATGGCCTCGACAATCCATCGACCATCGTGACGCTATCGGGCACATCCAAGGACGGCGACAAGGAAGTGAAGTTCTTCGTCGGCAAGACCAGCCCGGATAAGGGATTCACCTACGTTACGTCGTCCGATAAAGACAACAAGAATTTCGCCGTCCTAACCAGCAGCATCGAAAAGTTGATGTTCAAGAATGCCAACTACCTACGCCAGAAACGCCTGTATGACTTCGTCGATTCGAGCGTCTCGTCCATCTCGATCAAGAAGGAGAAAGAGAAGCAAGAACTCGCGATTAAACGTGCCGACGGCAATACCTGGATGTTCATCAAGCCCAACCTCGGTATCGCCGGCTTCAGCAAGGACTCTGACGAACCCAAAAACCTCGACGCCAAAGGCCCCGCCGTGGTCAGCGTGAAATCGCTGCTTGACGCCATTGTCACCGTGCGCGTCGATGACGACGACGACTTCATCCCGCTCGGCTCCGATCACGCGAACTACGGCCTCGAAACCGGCAAGGCCCTGATGCAAGTCGATATTCACACGGTCGAGAAGAAGGAGGCCGCCACGGAGTCGCTGCTCATCGGCGAGCGCGTCAAAGACAAATCGCGCGACTATTACTACGCTCGGGTCGCCAGCGATGACGGCGTAATGAAAATCAACGCGCGCTGGATCGAACCGATTGAAGCCGCCTTGAAAGACCCGGGCAAGATTCGCAGCAAGGACATCACCGCCATTGATGCGAAGTCCGTCGATGCCGTTGTCGTCAAGCAGCAAGGCAAGGACGAGATTCGCTTCCTACGTCCCGAAGGCGCAGCCGAATGGCAGATGCATATCCTCAAAGTGACTACCACAGGCACTGACAAGGACAAGAAAACCACGACCGAGACAACCAAGCTCACCGCTCACGAACCTTCAGTCACTAAGCTGTTGGAGCAAGTCGTCGGTCGGCAGGCCATCGTCGATTACAACGACGTCGGCGAGGCGGATGCCAAGAAAAAAGACGCCGAGTGGGGCCTGGATACGCCGATCGCCGAGATTTCGGTCTACCTCGGCGGAGTGGAGAAGACGGACGAAAAGAAAAAAGAACCAGGCAAGGACGATGCGCCGGCAAAGCTCAAGGCCGACGCCAAAGCCGCCGTCACGCTCGCCGTTGGCAAAATCGAGAAGGAAATCGTCCATATTCGCCGCAAGCTTGACACCGGTGCCGAAAGCCGGCTGACTGTGAAGAAGGAATTCGTCGAAAAGACGCTGCCCACGGAAGGCGTCGAATTGGCGTATGCGGCTCTGACGTTGCCGAAGATTGAAACGCAGGATCTCGTCTCCATCCGATTACAGCGGTCGGGCGAGAAAGGCCCGGAAGTTCTCGAACTGGAAGAGCAAACGATTGAGGGGAAGTACAACTGGTTCATCAAAGATGCCCTGGAACCATCGGGTGTCAAACTTGCGGATGCCAAGAACGCCGGCATGCTCACCGCCATCGTTGCCGATCTGCGCGTCAAGAAATGGCTTCGCAAACTCGAAGAAAAGGACGACCTCGACAAGTATGGCCTGAAAACGCCCGCAGTCGTGGTCACTGCCGTGCTCAAGAAGCCCGCGACGGACAAGGGCGCCGTCAGCCTGGTCGGTCTGCTTCAGCAACACTCCGCGTTCGCTGCCGCCGCGGGTCTGATCGGCAACTGGTATGCCGACACGGGCGAAGCCGTCACGATCGAGTTCGGCAAGGAAACGACCGACGAAAAAGATAAGCCCGGCATTTTCGCCCGACATTCCAAATCGAAGAACCTGCTCCTCGTCGGCACGGGCGAAGTAAAAGCCGCGAAAGAACTCGACCTGCGCGACCGCACGTACATGCTGGCCGCACACGCCGAGAAGATCGCATCGCTAATGGCCGCGGTGGCAGGCGACCCGATGAGTGCGTGGATGCTGACGTCGCCGTACCTGTCAGGTACGATTCATTCCTTCGACGCCGACAAGGTCAAGGAGATCAAACTCGCGGTTCGCACGCAGTTTGAACTTCGCGGGTTCCATTTTGAAAAGAACGCCAAGGACAAGACCTGGAATGATAAATCGAATCTGCAAGAGTTCCAACTCGATAGTGAGAAGGTTGCCAGCTTCGCCAAGGAGATAGCGAAACTCCATACGCCGCGTTTCGCCGCCACCTCCGGCGGACCGCGTGGCGAGCACAAGCTTAGCGTGAAAGACGCGACGGTTCGCCTCGAAATGACGCTGGACGACGGCCGATTGATCACGCTGCTCGTCGGCGGACAGTTCTCGCCGCACGGCTACTTCGCCAATACATCGTACTGGCCGGAAACGGTGTTCTTCATCCCCGAAGGAACGATAATCCCGATCCTGCGCGGTGCCGCGCATTTTGCCAAAGAACGGCTTGCGGGAAATTGAATTCCCGATCTTGTATTTCCGCTTGCGGCTTAGCGCTCGGATCGTCCCGCGTGATAGCTGAACCGCGAGCGGAAAGTCTCGCATGATTATGGCATATTCTGCACTGGTTCATGTCGCGTTATTCGAGCTATAATAATACTGCCCAGAATAAGTGCGTTTTACTCAGGTTCCGACATGCCGCGCAAAATCGTGCACTATCCTCACCCCGCCTTGCGTCACAAAGCGAAGCCGGTGAAGGCGATTGACAAGGACCTTCATCTGCAGATCGGCGAGATGAAGGAACTGATGTATTTAGCAAAGGGGCTGGGCTTGGCCGCCCCGCAGGTCGCGTTGCCGTTTCAGCTTTTGGTGATGAACGTCACGGGCGACCCGAACAAGCCCGAATGCGAAGAGGTTTTCCTCAATCCTCGCATCGTCGAACGCAAAGGCTGGATGGAAGACGAGGAAGGCTGCCTGAGCTTCCCGGGCCTGTACCAGGATGTCCGCCGGGCGAAGACGATCAAGGTCCAAGCGTACAATTTGAAGGGCGAACTCGTCGAGAAGACCGCCAGCGATCTCGAATCGCGCGCCTGGCAACACGAGATCGACCATCTCAACGGCATCTTGTTCATCGACATGATGGGCCCGTTGGCGAAGTTCGCCGCCAAGCCATCGGTGAAGACGTTTGAGAAAACGTTTCGCACCGCCCAGGAAAAGGGCGAAATCCCGCCGGATGTCGATATCGAAAAACTCCTGGCGGCTCTGGAGTCGCTGCACTAGAAAGTGAATTTGCCTTTGCCGCTTGCGGCTTAGCGCTCGAGTGCGGTGTCGAGCGCTAAGCCGCAAGCGGCGAAATACAAGAACAAAAGCCATGCGCATCGTGATGATGGGAACCGGGTCGTTCGCGGAACCGACGTTTGCTCGGCTGCTCGATAGCGCGCATACGGTCGTCGGCCTCGTCACGCAACCGGATCGCGCCGTCTTCAAGGAAACCGCGTCATCCCGCCAACCGCGCAACACGATGAAGGAACTCGCCGTCTCCCGCAACATCCCGGTCCTGCAACCACAGAGCATCAACACGCCCGATGGCGTATCGGCACTGCAAACGCTGTCGCCCGAATTGCTCGTTGTCGCCGCCTACGGACAAATTCTATCCAAAGAAGTTCTTAGTATCGCACCCGAGGGCGGGATCAACGTTCACGCCTCGCTCCTGCCTAAATATCGCGGCGCCGCCCCGATCAACTGGGCGATCTATCACGGCGAGACGCAATCGGGCGTGACCATCATCCGCATGTCCATCGCTCTCGATGCCGGCGACATGCTCGCCCAGGAAGCGATCGACATCCTGCCGACCGAAACCACCGGCGAACTCGAATCCCGCCTAGGCCCGCTCGGCGCGAAGCTCGCAATCGACATCGTGGACAGGCTCGCGCTTGGTCCGGTCATCGGCACGCCGCAAGACAAAAGTCTGGCGACGAAAGCCCCGAAGCTCACGAAAGAGCACGGCCAAATCGATTGGTCGCGCCCAGCGGTAGACGTGTGCAATCACATTCGCGCGATGCAACCCTGGCCGACGGCGTATACGTATCTGGTTCGCTCGGAGTTGGAGGCGATGCGGTTGATTGTCAATGTCGCGACGGCGATCTCCGCCCCTATCCCCCTTGGGGGGTGCGGCGACATCCACGCGATCGGCGACCGCCTGATCGTGCAATGCGGCCGCGACACGCAAGTCGAGATCGCCGAACTCCAGCCGGCCGGCAAACGCCGTATGTCCTCTCACGATTTCCTGCGCGGCAACACGATCCCGCCGGGTGCGCGCATGGCGGCGGGGTGAATTTCTCGACGCTAGCGAAACTACTGCGAAGTGAGGCTTGCATGGAGAATGAACAAGAAATCGCTGATTACATTCGCAATAAGGTGTGGTCGGGATTCTATGACGAGGATGAAATTGCCCAGATCGTTTCCGATACATATTTTGATGGCACCCCAGGTGACGCAGGACTTATTGAAGGTGTGATCAATCGCGAATTTGAGAAGAAGCGGATCGCTGAAAAGTCGTGGCCAGCCGAAACCGATTACGATCGTTTGAATCGCGTATTTTCAACGCTCGAAGGGCTGAATATTCTTGTGCTGGAGAACGCTGGCTTCACGTTTACGGACGGACTAGAAGACGTTGCGGAAGCCTGGTATGGATGTGGAGGTGAGGATTCGAGCATTGTCGGCTATTGCTTCTACCACGGGCAGGACCTAGCGGGGGTCGTCGAATCCGGTGAATTGTGTCTGGCGTTTGGTGATATCCTATCGGCTGACAAGATGATCGGAATAGCGGGCGACGGGGGCGACGGGCCAAAATCCAGAACACGAGCGATTGAAGTGGGCTAATCGATATTTCGAGAACTGAAAGCTGCTGGCTTCAAAGTCGAATGGGACCAATCGATCGAGAAACGGATCGAAATCAAAGGAATTAGTTGGCAAAAACGGAGACAATAGAACACCGACTGCGATGAGAAGTCTGGGAGTTGATAATCATATTGGCTTCCGTTGCGAAGCGAATGTCGTTACAATTATCGTATTATGGAAAACCAAGTAAGCTTTACTCCAACCGAACTTCTCAAACTCCCGCGCGACGAACGACAAGCGATACTCGCGGCGTCGGCGGCGTTAGCGGAGGAACTTTATCGCACCGACATGAATCTCTCCGGATTCGATGCCTTTAGCGAGGAACTTGATGATGACGACGAAGTGTAAAGCAATCCGAATTGGGTCGATTGCGTCGGTCGCTGGTATAATTCCAAGAAGCTTATAAGGGATTCTCGGAGGAGGTTGGGTATGACCGCAGTTGTTACAGGCTTGGTGTCCAATGGGCTAGTTGTTCCTTGCGTGCCGCTGCCCGAGGGAGTTCGCGTCGAAATTCACGTGCAAGAGCCGGTTACTGAAGCGACACGTCTCTCGCCCAGTGAATTACGCAAACTTCCACCTGAGCAAATAGACGCCATCCTGGCTAAGGCCGCCGCCCTGGCCGAGTGGGACTACCAGAACGACAAAGAACTTACCGGATTCGACGCGTTTAGCGAGGAATGCGATGACGACTCCGAATAGAGGCGAAGTATGGCGAGTTCGCTTCGACCCGGCCGAAGGGGACGAGATTAAGAAAGTCCGCACGGCTGTCGTCGTCAGTCGGTCCTCGGTTGGCCGGCTGAAGCTGAAAATCGTTGTGCCAATCACTGAATGGAATCCGAAATTTGTAACCTATCCCTGGTTCATGCACCTTCTACCGTCAGCAACCAACGGCCTGGTCAAAGAGTCCGGTGCCGATGCCTTCCAGGTAAAGTCGGTTTCGGAGGCGCGTTTTCTCGACCGACTCGGCGAGTTAACAACCCAAGAAGTTGCTGAGATCGCCAGCGCCGTCGCCCTTTGCGTTGGCGCGCTATAGGAAACGCATGCCAAAGAAACTCTACCTCGAAACGGTCGGCTGTCAGATGAACGTGCTCGATAGCGAGCTAGTCGTGGGCAGTCTGCGCCGGCAGGGTTACCAACTCACCGAGACGACCGACGATGCCGACGTCATCCTCTTCAACACCTGCAGCGTCAGGCAGCATGCCGAGGACAAGATTTACAGTGCCCTGGGCCGCTTGCGCTTCTTCAAAAACACCAGGCCCGATGCCATCATCGGTGTGCTCGGCTGCATGGCGCAGAAGGATCAGGAGATCATCAAGAAGCGAGCGCCGCATGTGGACATCATCTGCGGCACCGGGCAGCTCGCACAGCTGCCGACGCTCATCACCGCAGCACGCGAGACCGGCACGTTGCAACTCGCACTCAGCCTCGATCGCACCGAAGCCCGCCACGAAGTCGAACGCAGCTTCGAGAGCTATGATCCATCGCGCGATCCCTCCATGCGGCCTAATCCGTTTCAGGCGTTTGTCCGCATCATGATCGGCTGCGACAAGTTCTGCACCTACTGCATCGTCCCAGCGGTGCGAGGCCCCGAGCAAAGCCGGCCGCCCGAGCACATCGCCGCCGAGGTGCGACAGCTCGCCGGCGAAGGCTGCAAAGAGATCACGCTGCTTGGGCAAACGGTCAACAGCTATCATCACGGTTCGTCGGCACTGTCCGATTTGCTCGCGCGCATTCACGACACCCCGGGCATTGAACGCATCAAGTTCATCACAAACTATCCGAAAGACATGACCGACGACCTGCTACATGCGGTGCGCGATTTGCCGAAGGTCTCGCCATACTTGCATGTGCCCGCGCAATCGGGCTGCAACGAAGTGTTGAAGCGAATGAAACGCATGTACACAGTGGAGTTCTACCGCGACATGCTCGCTCGCTGTCGAGAGATCGTGCCCGACGTCGCGGTTAGCAGCGATTTCATCGTCGGCTTTCCGGGGGAGACGGAGGAGTCGTTCCAGAAGACCTGCGATCTCGTACGCGATGGGCAATTCAAGAACAGCTTCATCTTCAAATACAGCACGAGGCCCGGAACCAAGGGGCATGAGTTATACGCGGATGACATTGTCGAGGAAGTGAAGAAACGCCGCAATAACGACCTACTCATGATCCAAAACGCAGCGAGCCTAACGGACCATCGCGGATTCATCGGCAAGCGTGTCGAGGTGTTGGTGGAAGGCCCGAGCAAGAATGCGCTGAAGCATGAGGCCGCCGGGCCGTTGCAGCTGACAGGCCGAACGCCATCGGATCATATCGTCGTATTCGATGGCAACCCGCGGCTCATCGGCGCGAGCATCGAAATCGATATCGTCGATGCGACTTCGTTCACGCTATTTGGCAACGCGGTCACCGGCGAACGGATCGGCGTTGACGAGATTCGCGAGGATTGCTGCGAGGTGCCCAGTGCTACGATCACGAAGAATGATCGTATTTCATTGCCGTTAGTGGGATGAAATACAACGCGGAGCGCTGCGCCACAATGTAGCACAAAGCTCCGAGTTGTATTTCAAAGCCGCCTCTGGGATTCGAACCCAGGACCTATGCTTTACGAAAGCATTGCTCTACCACTGAGCTAAGGCGGCGG
>CAMAUE010000119.1 GCA_945861245.1 Singulisphaera sp. GP187 | reverse complement strand
AGCGGGAGGTATCGGCGCAACAGCAAGGACTACGAGCGGCGCACCGACTCAAGCGAATCGATGATTCAGATCAGTTCGCTGCATCTGATGCTTCAACGTTTAGCTCCGAAAAAGAACACCGCAGCGTTTCGTTATCGAGCTGCGGCATGAAAGACGGAAAACACGAGAAATATTTCCGGATAGCCTCTGAGTGCTCCGTATAGGCCACGCGAGCGCTAAGCCGCAAGTGGGAAATAGGGAAAGTCGGCTATGTCCCCCAGCGAGCCGAGCTGCCGCGGATTCCGGATTGTTCGAGTTCCTCGTCGTCTTGGATGGCCCAGGCAGCGAGTTGGCGGACGATTTCATTGGCATGCCGGCTTTGGGCGGGCGGCAGCGGTTGGCCAAGCCCGATGCCGAGATCGATGCCTAGCCGCCGTTGCACGGCATTTGCCGTTCCCAGCGCAATTTCCCGGTTCGGCAGCCGGGCGAGATCTTTTAGCCCGCTCGTGGCGCTGGAACGGAGAAGGGCGTCCTTTTCTTGCGTCAGGATTGTCTCGCAAGCGATAAGGCGGAGCGTGGCCGGCGTGCCTGGATCGAGCATCCGTTCCAGCAAGTCGCGGTCGAGCACCTGGTGAACCTGCAGTATTCGCCCAAGCTCAAGTCGCAGGATTGCCGGGGTATGCGTATCCGCCAGCTGGGCACGCAGCGACGTCACCAGGGCGGGATCGGTCTGTTCGCACATCAGGCGATTGTAATGGGCCGCGAGTGTCTCGGCGGCACGGGCGGCGATCAAGCCTTTTTCCGCACACCAGGCGGTCATATCCTTGACTGTCTCGGCGATCAATAATTGGCCCTCGGGGAGAAGCGGGCCGTCGTTTTTGAACGCGGGATCGGACATCGTTCGCCGAATCGCAAAACGAATCCAGTTCCAGCGGTGTTCGCTATCCCAAAGCAACGCCTCGACGGCGGCCCGACGAACTTCGCGATCGGGGTCGTTGAGAAATTGCGCGAGCGTCTCGATCATGATCCGATCGTCGAGGTTGCCCAAGGCCAGGACGGAAGCAGCGCGAAGAGCCGGCTCTTCCGAACGCTGCCCATAGGTCATGACTAATTCCGCCTGACCGGTTCGCCAGTCCTTGCGAAATTCCAGCGCCGCCAGCGCCGCCACACGCACTTCCAGACGCGGATGATTGAGCATTGCCAGGGCCGGGGCGGCATCAAACGCCAGTGTCGCCCGAAACGCTTTGACTTCCGGGAGCGTTCGGCATTGCAGCAAATCCGTCGGCCAGTCCTGCCGAGTCGCCAGACGATGTGCCAGATTATGCGCCCGACGCAGCACCGGCGCGCCCGATTCGATCAATGTCTGATAGCTGAAAACGAGGATTGGGATGCCGATCAGCAAACCCTGGGAAAGATGCGTGAACCAGTCGTTGATTCCGTCGCTGAACCACAGCCAGACCACTGCTGTCAGGTAGAGCGTAACAATTGTTGGTCCAAGCGGTTGACTCCACGATCGGGCTGCAAAGAACGTCATCACGCAGATCATCAACTGGAATCCGACGCCGCCCATGAGTATCCACGGTTTCGCATCCCACGTCCGCGCCGCCACGATACCGAGTAGTGTTGCGGGTAGCAACAGTATCGTCGCGCGGCCGACGCCTGTGACGAAGAATTCAAGCAGATTTGTCAAGCGTGGTGACATTCGGTCGGCCTACTCACAGTGCTAGTCGACGGGTTTACGTTTAGCGCTCGCGCGGTGCCGGTACAAGCACAACATTCCGCGAATTCTGAACGTTAACAATCGGGTACTGTCCAGCATTGAAAGTATGGGACATAGAAAGGCAGAACGCCAATCCGTTAAAAAAGAAAAAGCCTGAGTTTTCGCTATATTGCGTAAACTCAGGCTTTCAGGTAAGAGCCGAACCGGCTCTCATTGCGTGCCTACGGTCAGCAGTTTCGGGTAGAAGTCACTCGGGAGTAAGGGGTTGAGGATCGGATTTCGGTGCCCGACGACGGATAGTAGCTCACGCGGCCACTGGAGAGTGTCGTCGTGGTATTCACCACAAGGGAGGGATCGGCAAAGCGGGCCAGCTGGCGGGTAATGTCTTTTTCCGAAATCGTGCCTTCGTGGAAGAACGCTTGGGTCTTGCCTTCGCGGTCGCTAAGCACGATGCCTTTGCCGAGGGTGATACCAAGATCAGCGATTAGGCGTATATTTTCGGCCTTCTCGGTGTCCAGGTATACGGAGATAAATTCATTCGCAAGTATCTTCCTGATGTCGCTGGAGAGGGATCCTTCCTGGATGAGCTGTTGGTAGCCGCTTTTGCCAGCCCCAACGATGACGGCGAGTGGTTTCTTAGCCTTCTGCCCGTGACTCCGTGCTTCTTGATAACTCGTTTGCCATGGGATTTCGGGTAGGACGGCGTCCCAAGAAACGCTTGACAAAAAGCTGGCGAAGGCGAGAAAACCGACCGAGGTGTGCATCCAGTATCCTCCTAAAAACAAAACACCTCTAACAAAACAGTCCAGGCCAGTCCCGGACTTCCAAAAGTGAAACCCTTATATTCCTCCTCGTTGCAGTTTCTACGCAACGGCAAATTTCCCAGTTTTCCCAAAACGAACATTTGTCCCAGAAATAGTATCTTACGAGCATTTTACAAACTGAAATAGAACCGGCCAGTATAAGAAACAAAAAAGGCACAATCGTTACAATCGGTGCATCTTTCCCATTCTTCCGAGTCGCCGTTCGTAATAGAGCTTGCCGTGCCTGCGAAGCAAATCCCATCAAAGCGAGAGGTTCGTCAGGTGAAAGCGTGATTTGCGTGGTACAAATAAGCGAATGGTTAGGATGACAGGATCGCACAATGCGATTCAGCAATCAAGGAGGCACCGATGAAACGCCAAGCGATTTGCGGGGTTGCAGCTGTCGTGTTGTTTTTGGTGGGTTGGCTGGTCGATGTGGGCGAGGCGAAGGCCCAGTATTATCAGCCCTACAACCAAAACCATCAACTTGGTCGGCTTTATTACTACCCCTACTACTACTTCCCTCATAACTATTGGCCTGCAATGGGCCCGCGATGGCCCGAACCGCCCGGCGCTCCGTACCAGCCGCCGCCCGCCTACATGGCCTACCCGCCGTTCCGCGATCCCGCCTGGCGCTACGAGCTTTGGTCGCCGCAACGCTACCACCGTGGCAACCACTTTTGGCTCGACATCTTTTGACCACTTGGCCAACAGCCGAGGGACAAGTGCTGTGGCACTTTCCCTGCATTTTTTTGCGGTGTTGGCCACAAAGCCCAGGATGAGGGCGGCGACAGAGTGCACGATTTTTGAATTCAAATTGAGAACTGCGCGAAACTGACTTCGCAAAGCCATTTCACATCGAGTAGGATCGACGAATAGTCTTGTCAGAGCCACGCACGAAGTAAGTGGTTGGTACGGGCCGAATCGTAAATCAACCACTTACTTCGGTGCGTGGCTCTGACATCAAGCCTCACGCGGGTCGCCGATGGCCATACACCACCGCCGCGGGCACAAGGACCGCTAACAGCATCAAGCCCCAACCGAGGACACCAAGCCCACTGTCGGCTTCCGCTATCTGTGCGCGGTGCTGGTGGGCGCCATTGAACACGCGGAAAGTGCCGGCCGGATCGCGGTATGGCCCCTTGAGTCGTGGCTGTTGCATTCTCATGTCCCTGCCGAATCCGAACGTGCCTTCGCCGCCGTTGCCGTTGGCTAGACCTTGACTGCCGGCATAGCTGCCTTCGGAGATACCGCCGCCGCCGGGCGTTGGTGGCGGAGGTGGAACGCCATCGTTGTCGGTGATGTTCGCGTTGACACTGGCAATGGCGATCGCGTTATACGCCACATCTGCACTGGCGGCCGTGTGTGTGATCGTGCCCGTGTGCGCACCTTCGACGAGGGCATCATCGACAGCGGTAACGGTGACCGTCTGCGCGACGTTCCAGTTGACGGTGGTAAACGTCAACGTCGCTGGGATCGCGGTCACCTGAGTGCCAGGGGTGATCGTGATGGTGACATCCGCAGTCGGTGCGACGTTGAGGACGGCGGTATAGGTGTCGGTCGCGCCGCCCTCGGTGACGTTGGTGCTGCCGCCGGACTCGGTGATGGTGACACCGGGACCGGCGGGGGCGATGGCGATTTTCGCGATAAAGATCTCGGATCCGCCACCAGTCGTGGGTTGGAGCGGGGCCACGGTTGGAAGGTTGTTGCTGTTGGTCCAGCCACTCACGTAGACGGTGCCGGCGACATCGAGAGCGACTCCGGTGGCGAACTCGTCGAGGCTGCCGCCGATGAACGTCGAAAACACCAGCGCGGTGCCGGTCGGATTGAACTGGGTGACAAAACCATCCCTTGTACCGCCGCCGAAGCAGGCGATCGGCATCCGGAAAGTCGAGCGTGATGACGCTGGGATCCGCGCCCGCCGCGACGCGGAAATCGTACTCCAGTTGTCCCTGGCTGCTGTGATAGACCAAATCGATGCCGGGATACACGTCGGGCGTCATCACTTCCTGATACGTGTCGATGTCGGTGCGCCATTTGGTCGGATCGTTGCCGATGAAGTAATTAGCCTTGCCGGGGAGAATCTTCTGGCCTGTCGGGTGTGCTCACGAGTTGGCTCCAACGAGGCGGAAACGCGTGGCGAACTGAACTGAGTTAGGGATTGGGTTTGCCGCGAGCGAATCAACCGGCTCCTTACGGAGCTCGGCTCGCCGGGTCGTGGTCACCAGTACCGTCTCGTTTTGCGTGACATACACCATTTGATTCTTCGCTCGCCCCAGGAACAACACCGAGCTATCGGTTTGGCCCTGGTTGACCTCGAAGCTCACAGGCAGGTGGCTGTTGCGTGGCGGCAGTAACTCGAATCTCTGGATCGCGCTGACCGTCTCGCCATCGATGCCATCGACGCGCACTCTCGCCCGATAACGGCCATCGATCAGGCCGTGCAAGCGTAGCTCCGCCGTGCCAGCCTCGTCGAATCGGCCCGTCGCATAGCCGAGTTCGCCCGCACCCTCAAATCGGCCATCGTGATTGAGATCGACATCGACGCAAAACGTGCGAGCATCGGGCAGCATCGTCGAGACCGTGATCGGGACCAGTGGTCCGATGTTCGTCGCGGCGATCTTCAGATTGACCGTGGGTGCGGCCTGATTCAGGCCCAATCGGGCAAAGCGCAGAAACGGCGCGAGAGCCGAGCTTCGACCAAGATGGCGCGGCATCTTCGCGGGATCGCCAGGCGGCAGCGATTCGACGGACAAGCCTAAAGCGACGATAGCGAAAGCGACGGGAACTGCAAGGAACCAAAGCCCATTGCGAGCAGGAGGGGAGGGCCTTTCTGGTTTACGTAAAGAGGATGCTGGGTGGACTTGGGGATTATACGTCAAAGTTGTGGGTTTGGCGCGGCTATTAGGATGGATCCGTTTACGTTTAGCGCTCGCGCGATGCCGTGCGAAACATCGCGCGAACGCTAAACGTAAACCAAACGAACGAGCTACTTCCGCTTGCGCACCCACTCCACCACGGCGCTGTAGGGGACGGCGTTATCGTAGGGCGGTGGCCGGTTGTGCACGCCGTCGGCGATCCAGACGAGCGACAGCATTTGTTTGGTTTTGACGTGATATCGGCCCACTCCGAGGATGTTCACCTTGCCCTGCGTCTGCTTTTTGGCGGCGTTCAAGTGTCCGCCGGCGAGCGAGCCTTGATAGGTAATAATGGCCACGCCGTTCTCGTCACGATCGAGTTTGCCGGTCAGGTTGAACGCCGTCATTTCCTTCGGCCTGGGCATCGAGTCCTCGTCGCTGGGTCCGAGCAGGCGGCTGAATTTGCGCGACAACTCCTCGGACAGCTTCCACGCAACACCATGTTCGATGCGCGGCGGAGCGAACTCGCCGAGTTCGCTCGTGGACAGCGTCAGGCTATCGATGGTTGGATTCGGCAGTTCTCGTAACGGTATTTTCTTTCTGGCGTAGCGCAGATAGATCGCCAGGGTGATGCTGCCATCTTCACGTTTGCCCACGCCACGGAAGGGCAGGGGATCCGTTCGGCTCACGTCGCGTGGTTTGATGTCGCCGAACGCCCGCAGACCAGGTTCGAGGTCGGCGATCAATTCATTCACCCACGTTTTTCCATTCTTGTACTGCTGATGGCTGGCGAGCACCTTGCCATCAGGTGATACGAGGTACAGGCCTTGGTATTGGGCCGGTTTCTGTTTCTGCACATTGCGAAAGAACTCGCCGGCCATATCCTTTTGTGAGCGAATCACGTAGAGGTTTTGCGCGACGGGCACAGTGTGGCGTGCAATCAGATTGACGACGTCTGGATGATTCAGGGGGCCCTCACGGAGCCCAATGGCGTAGCCTCAGCAACGTTCGAGCGGATCGTCGCCGGAGACCCAGATCAGGATTGGGCGGTTCTCTTTTTTACCGGCAGCGACGGCTTCGTTGAGGTTGATCAGCCACGGGATTTCCCGCCAGGCGGTTGAGCGAGGGAAGAGCGTAGTATCGTCGTACAACGTCGCCCACCCGCGTGGCAGGAGAGCGGCATCGGGATGTCGGCCAAGCGGGACGGTGTCGCCGTGTGCTATTCGATTCGCGATTGCAACTGCGAGAAATGACAGAATCAGAAGTCGTCGGCGCATGGTTTGTTCTCCGAGAGCGGTAAGATATTCATCGCAAGAGTCAGGCAGTTGTGGCCACAAGCTGCCAGCTTGTGCGCTATTGAGCCAGCAAGCTCACGAGCTGGCAGCTTGTGGCCACGACAAGCTCAGCCATGAGCGATACACAGCAAATCCATCATAGCTTGAACTGGCGCGACAAGCCGAGAATTTGCGAGGATTTGCGTGCTGCACCTCCATATAGTAATAGGGTGGAAAACAGGACTTGCAAAGAATCCAGCCATGGATAACACCGATGATATGGATAGGGAAAAATGCAAGCGACTTCTTTCCGATCCGCGTAATCTGCATGATCTGTGGTTAGAAGTGGTTTTCTGCAAGTGGTGTCGTACACTCAACGGATCGTCGTCGTTGGTAATCATATTGACCTAAACGCCTGGGAAACTTAGACTGAGTTCTCGGAAGCGCGAAGACAGCGAAACCCTGGAGCCTGATGGGCCTGCGATGCCGTTGTGGTTGTCGTGCTCGCCCTTCAGGCTTTCACAATGGATGCAGGTGGTTTGAAAATGAGCATTGAAGCGAAAATAGAGGCCAGCCTTTGGGAACGATTCACCGACGGTCTGGGCGCGTTCACCGAAGGCTTCGTCGGCTTTCTCGGCCGGCTGTTCGGATCGAGCAACGATAAGCTCGTGCGGTCCGTCGGCTACGTTCGGCTCCGCGGTAGCGAGACCCATACGGTCACGCCGGGTTCACTGCTCGATCGCGTGAATTCGCTCGAACCGTTGATGCAAGGGCTTCGGGAGGACGAGTTCGAGAAGCTGACAGCGGATTTCCGCACGCGTATCGGCGTCGAGCATGTGCCGTTGGGCAAGAAATTGGCGAATGCCGCACCGGAAGCCGAAGGCGAAGCGACGGAAGCGTACAACACGCTGATCGCGACGATGGACCAGATGCTCGGCGCGACGCCGACGCTCGACGACATCATGCCGTTCGCGTTCGCCGCTTGCCGAGAGATCGCATTTCGCACGAAGAACATGAGGCACTTCGACACGCAGATCGTAGGCGGAGCGATGCTGCACCAGGGCAGGATCGCGGAGATGGTCACGGGCGAAGGCAAGACGCTCGTCGCCACGCTGCCGGCGTATCTCAACGCCCTCACTGGCGCCGGTGTTCATGTCATCACTGTTAACGATTACCTCGCTCGTCGTGATTGCGAATGGATGTTGCCCATCTTTCACGGCCTGGGCATCTCGTGCGGCTACATCCAAAGCGATATGGGCGGCGACGCCCGGCGTGCTTCTTACGACTGCGACATCACCTACGGAACCAACAGCGAGTACGGCTTCGATTACCTCCGCGACAACATGAAGCCCGCCCGCTGGGGCGATAACAACTATTCGCCTGATGCGCAACAATGCCAACGCGCCCTCAACTTCGCGATTATTGATGAGGTTGACAACATCCTGATTGATGAGGCCCGCACGCCACTCATTATCTCGGGGCCCTCGTTTGGCACGCCGAAGAACTACGAGAAGGCGAACCAGATCGCCATCGAACTGACGCGGCTTGAAAAGAAGGCCCAAGAAAAGCTGCGTGCTTTGGGTCATGGCGTCAACATCCCGCATCATCCGCTGTCGGATGAAAAACCCGATGAGGAAACCGACGTTCAGGACGGCGCCGTCCTGCATGGCCTCAAAAAGCATGAGGCCAAGCTCGAAGAGGAAGCAGACGAGGCGGCGCATGTCGACGACGAGAAAGTCGAAAGCTACGTCGCCAGCGCGAATGTCGATAAGAAAGAGAAACGCCTCGGCTTCTTCTTCGAGGTCAAGGAAAAAGAGCGGTCCTGCCATCTCACCGACGAAGGTATCCGCAAAGCCGAGGAGATGGCCGGCGTCGAAAGCTTTTACACCGCCGGCAACATGGAATGGCCCCACATGATCGATAATGCGCTCAAGGCGCATCACCTCTATCAAAAAGACAGACAATACGTCGTCATGCGCCATCCCGAAACAGGCGAGATGAGCGTCATCATCGTCGACGAGTTCACAGGCCGACTCATGATCGGCCGGCAATGGTCCGACGGTCTGCATCAAGCCGTCGAAGCCAAACATGTGCGCGACGGCGTCAAGATCAAAGAAGAGACGCAGACGCTCGCCACGGTCACGCTGCAAAACTTCTTCCGCCTCTACAAAAAGCTCGCGGGCATGACCGGCACCGCCATGACCGAGGCGAATGAGTTCTGGAAGATATACAAGCTCGACGTCGTCGCCATCCCGACCAACATGGCTCTTCGCCGTATCAATTACCCCGATCTCGTGTATCTCACTGAAAAAGAGAAATGGGACGCTGTCGTCGGCGATATCGAACGCATCAATAAGTTCGACACCATCCACCTCAAGGATGGCACGACCCAGGTCGGCACGATCAAGACCGAGGACGAAGCCCAACTCGTGATTCAGCTCAAGGAAACGCGCGAAACGCAAACCACCAGCGCCAACCTGATCGACCATATCGAATACAGCGGTAGGCCGATGCTCGTCGGTACGACGAACGTCAACCAATCGGAACGCCTGAGCAAGATGTTGTCGCGCCGCGGTGTCAAGCATGAGTTGCTCAACGCCAAGCCCGAGTACGCCGCCCGCGAGGCCGAGATCGTCGCTCAGGCAGGCCGAATCGGGTCCGTCACCATCGCGACGAATATGGCAGGTCGCGGCACCGACATCATCCTGGGCGGCAACGCCGAGACGCTCGCCTGGGCCCGCCTCAAGGATCGCTACCCCACGCGGCTCGATGTGCCCGAAGACGTTTGGAAGGCGACCGTCGATGGCATCCGCGTTACCGAAAGAATGGCAGAGGAAGGCCGCGAAGTCGCCGCCATGGGTGGGTTGCACATCATCGGCACCGAGCGCCACGAATCACGCCGCATCGACAACCAGCTTCGTGGTCGCGCCGGTCGCCAGGGCGATCCGGGGTCGAGCCGGTTTTTCGTCTCGCTCCAGGATGAGCTGATGCGCATCTTCGCCGGCGAATGGGTCGCCAACGTGCTTTCCAAACTTGGCATGGCCGCGGGTGAAGCGATCGAAAGCCCGATGGTTTCGCGCCGCATCGAAGCCGCCCAAAAGAAAGTCGAAGAGCAGAACTTCGACATCCGCAAGAACCTCCTCGAATACGACGAGGTCATGGATTATCAACGCAAACGCGTCTATGGCTATCGTCAGGAGTTGCTCAACGACGCCAACCCGAAGCTGCGCATCGCGAACATGCTGACCCAGCAGGTCGATCTCGCGCTCGATCGCTATCTCGATCCGACCTACGGCGCCGCCAGTTTCGCCGAGCTGGTCGTGCAACAACTCAGCATCGACGTGACCGCCGCCGATTTCAAGAATTGCTCGTTCGAGGAGGCCGACCTGGTCGCGCGAGAGAAGGCGCTCAACAACATTCAGACGCAAATTCAGGAAGCGCTCGACGAGAACCTCGACGACGAAACCGAGCAATCCGAGTGGAATTGGCAGGCAATGGCCGACCGCGTCAACAAACTCTGGGGCCTGAAGACGACCGACCGCCAGCTCAAGAAGATTGGCCGCGACAATATCTCGCAGTACCTCTTCGCCGAGGCGGAGAAAGTCGTCCACGCCGCCGACTTGACCAAAGGCCAAATCTACCTGCGTCCGGACTGGGCTTTCCTCTCGCTGGCGAACTGGTTCAAGCTCAAGTTTCATGTCGATATCGACGTGTCGCAATATGACTACGACGTGCCCCGCGCACGCATTCGCCAAGCACTGTTGGCCGAGGTGAAGAAGCTCTACCGCGAGAAGGAAATCGAGTTTCCGGTGTCGATCGGGTTCGCCCGGTTCATGGACGACAAAGGTCACGGCGGCGCGATCGGCCAAAAGTACAACCGCGAAGGCTTGTTCCAATGGTATACGATGAAGTTCGGCAAAAACGCCGGCATGACCGAGGAAGAGTTTCGCACCGAATCGCGGGCGAAGCTGTACACCAAGCTCGTCGCGCTAAGCAATAAGACCTATCCGACGGAGGACCATGACGCGATCGATGCGAAGCTTGCCGAGGCGTTCGTCGGCGCTCGCGTATCGGAAGCGGGCGATGCTCATGAACTCGCGGAATGGGCCAAAACGCAGCTCAGGCTTGAGGTCGAAGAAGAACTTCTGGTCGGCGTGAGCTACGACAAGGCCCGCGATATTTTGTGGACAGCGTTTGACCTGAAGTATCGCCCCGAAATGCGCCGCATGGAACGCAGCCTGCTCCTCAACCAACTCGATACCGAGTGGAAAAATCACCTCCTCGCGATGGATCACCTCCGCAGCGGCATCGGCTTGGTCGGCTATGCTCAGGTCGATCCGAAGACCGAGTTCAAACGCGTCGGCATGAAGGAATTCGACACGCTCTGGGAAGGCCTGAGCGACAAGGTCTCCGAAATCGTCTTCCGCATGGAGGACGACGAAGCCTTCGCCGAGACGGTCTGGACCATCGGCCAACTCGTGCATGAATCCGCCCCGCGCTTGCAAGCCCCGGAAGGCAGCATCCAGGGCCAACAGCAGGCCGCGATCAGCAACTCGCAGCAGACCGATAAGAAGCAAGAACCTATCCGCAACCGCATCGACAAAGTCGGCCGCAACGACAAATGCCCCTGCGGCAGCGGCAAGAAGTACAAGAACTGCTGCATGTCCACGCCGGGGTGACGTTGGTTGCCAACGAAAAATGAACGAGCCGGAAGCGTTAGCGACGGATATTTTCACTCCGTCCCAAGCGCTTCGGGCTCGTTTGCATTCGCCGGCTATCATTTCCTTATCAAGCCATTCGATTCGTGTAAGATCAAACCGTGTCGCTCACCGTGCGAAAAACAAGCGCAGAAAATCAGCGAAGAATCGACGCAGCAACGTCTTGAATCGTTGATCGTGTTCCATCAAACCAGCTCCGCATGTTCCTTGCTTCGCGTCACCGGTCGGATCATTTTTTGCAACGGTTTTTCGACTTCGGGGCGAACAGCCGATAGCTCTCATCTATCCATCGCAACAACCGCTCTATCTCTACACTGTCTGCTTGAAATGTCACGGTGACCCAGCCATGCGCTCCGACTTTGCATCGGCCTGGCTCCTTTGCCGCGAGGTCCGTTGCCTCCGCCACCGATTCGCTGAGTTTGAGCATGACATCGTTCGCGCCGAGAAACAGGAACGCCTTGTTGCGCACCTTGATGGTCCGCCGCTGGAGTGCCGTCCCCTCGCAAGCGATTCCCTCGGATGTTTCAGGGTACCGTAGGGCGGCGTCGCGCAAGGATTGGGTAGCGTCCGTTGTGGAGCGTGGCTTTTTCATCGCGGTCTCGGAAGTTGTAGGGTGCGTCAAGCGTTAGCGCCGACGCACCGTGAACCCGCGAGGGCCCGGTGCGTCGGCGCTGGCGCTTGACGCACCCTACGGTCATTCGCCGCATGCGTTTATTATCGAGCAATGATAGCGTCGGTCAAGCGAAAACCGGGATATGAGCGTAGTATCCCCTTGAACCCATCGCCTTGAGTGCGACAATAGACCCATATGCTCAATCTCTTCAAGAAGCTCCACTATGGCGCACGCGTGTTGCTCTCCAAATCGGGCGGGCAGCCGGAGACTATTGATGTCGCCGGCAAGGCGTCGATCTTGCTGCATGGCGGCGAGGGGGAGCCGTTTGTTTATTTGCATAGCGCTCTCGGTGAATCGCTGATGTGGTTGCCGTTCCACCAGGCGTTTGCGAAGAAGTTCCGCGTCTATTCCCCGATCCATCCGGGGTTCGGGCGATCGGGCGGGTTCGATCTGATCGCGGACATCGAGGACATGGCGTTCCATTACATCGACATGCTCGACGCGCTCGGTCTGGAGCAGGTCTGTCTCGGCGGCGTCAGTCTCGGCGGGTGGATCGCGGCGGAGATTGCCGTGCGTTGGCCGGAACGTGTCAAACGACTGTGGATAGCCAACGCGCCGGGGTTGTGGGTTGAGGGTTCGTCGCTCGGCGATTTGTTCCGCGTGGCACAGAATCGCGAGAAGCTGCGCGAGATGCTGTTTCACGATCCGCACAGTGCAATGGCGAGCGTCGTCATCAAGGACAACGTTGACGAATCGACGATGCTCAACGCCTACCAAGCGATGACCGTGCTCGCCCGAATGGTTTGGCAGCGGCCTTACGATCCAAAGCTCGCGGGCCGATTGCGGCGCATCGCCTGCCCAACGCTGCTGCTGTGGGGCGATAACGATCGGCTCGTGCCTCCCGCGTACGGCGAAGCGTATCATAAGCTGATACCCGGCTCCGAATTGAAGTTGATCCCCAACTGCGGCCATCTGCCGATGTTCGAGAAGGAAGCCGAGTTCGTGGAAGCGATTACGAAGTTTTGCGGCGTTTAGCCGCTCGCCTTTGGCGAGCGCGGACTTGACGATTGCAATGTGATTCGCGCGATTGGGCGCGATCACGTCCGCGCTCGCCAAAGGCGAGCGGCTAAACGAAAACCCCGAGCGCACATCATGCGATATTGTTTTTTCGTGTTATGCATCACCGCCACGACCATATCCGCGCAAGATCGCGCGTTCGATCAGACGGTGGCGCCGTTGCTCATCGAGCGCTGCATCGATTGCCATTCCGGCGCGAAACCCAAAGGCAAGCTCGACCTCACGCGCAAGGCATCATCGGCCAAGGTGGTGACGCCAAAGAAGCTGGACGATAGCGTGCTTTGGCAGCGCGTCGTTTCGGGCGAGATGCCGCCAAAGAAGCCGTTGGCAGAGAAAGAGAAGGCGATTCTGAAGGCGTGGATCGAAAGTGGCGCGGAGTGGGGCAGCGACCCGGTTGATCCATTCCGCGTGACGACATCGAGCCGAGCGGGTTACGATTGGTGGGCGCTGCAGCCGATCAAGCGCTCGGCCCTTCCATCTGTGAAGGCGAAGGATTGGCCGACGAACGCGATCGACCACTTCATCCTCGCGAAACTCGAAGCGGAAGGGCTGACGCCGTCGCCTGCTGCCGATGACCGCACGCTCGTTCGACGGCTCCACGTTGATGTGATTGGCCTGCCGCCAACGCCTTCGGAGATTGCAGATTTCAGATTGCAGATTGCAGATTTGAAATCCGATCTCGCTGCCGGTAAGGTGCTGGTTGATCGGCTGTTGGACTCTCCGCATTACGGGGAGCGCTGGGCGCGGCACTGGTTGGATGTCGTGCGGTTTGGCGAGAGTCATGGGTTTGAGCATGATGAATTGCGCAAAAACGCCTGGCCTTACCGCGATTGGGTGATCGATGCGTTCAACAAGGATATGCCGTTCGACGAGTTCGCCCGGCTGCAAATCGCGGGCGATGTGCTCAAGCCAGGCGAGGGGTCGGCGATCACGGCGACCGGCTTTCTCGTCGCTGGTGGGTTTGATTCGGTCGGGCAGGGGCAGCAGAGCGCGGCGATGAAAGCGGTGGTTCGGCAGGATGAGTTGGAGGACATCGTCGGCACGATCGGACAGGCGTTTCTCGGGCTGACGGTGCAGTGTGCGCGTTGCCATGATCACAAATTCGATCCGGTGCGAATCGAAGAGTATTACCGCCTCAGCGCCGCCGTCGCCGGTGTGCGACATGGTGAGCGTGACATCACGCCGACGGCTACGCGTTTGGCATTCGAGAAAGCGCAGGCTGAACAACTACTACGCCTCGACCAACTTCGCTGGGAGTTGGCGAAGCTCGAAGCAGCGGTTCGCACGCAGATTCTGGCCGAGCGCAAGAAATCCGCCAAGGCGCCGAGCGCGTCGCCCAGCAACCCCGTCGCACGCTGGAACTTCACGAAGAGCACAAAGGACGAAGTCGCCGACTTCGAAGCCAAGCTGCACGGCGATGCGACATTGACGCCAGAGGGGTTGCGTTTGTCGGGCACGGGCTATGCGTCGACGGCACTCATTGGCAAACCGATTTCGCAGAAGACATTGATCGCTACGGTTCGGCTCGCGAACTTCACGCAACGCGGCGGGGCAGCGATCAGCCTCCAATCGCTTGATGGCAATGCGTTCGACGCCATCGTATTCGGTGAGCGCGAGCCGGGCAAATGGATGGCGGGTAGCGATTCCTTCAAGCGTACGCAAAATTTCCAAGCCCCAGACGAGACCGACACGAAACCGGTGCACATTGCAATCACCTATCAGGCCGATGGCTCGATCATCGGCTATCGCAACGGCGTGCAGTATGGCTCGCGCTACAAAGTCAAGTCGCAGCAATCCTTTGCCGCCAACACGGCGATGTTGCTTTTCGGCCTCCGCCACACGCCGACGGGCGCGAACAAGTATTTGGCCGGGACCATCGTTCGTGCCGAGTTGTACGATCGTGTACTGCTGCCTGATGAGATCGCGGCAAGTGCGGGCATCGCATCCGATTTTGTCGGCGATGACGAGATCGAAAAACGGCTCGATCCCGCGAACCGTGCAACCCGAGTTGCGCTGCTCAAACAACTGACCGACGCCGTGGCGAAGGCGACGGTTCCCGCGCCGGCGAGGCGCGTCTATGCCGTGAACCCGCGAGCTGTCGAGCCGACCTATCTGCTACAGCGCGGCATGCTGTCGCAGCGAGGCTCCGTCGTCACGCCGGGCGCGGTGGCGGCCTTGAAGCTGTCCGCCGACTTTGGCCTGGACGAGAAAGCGCCCGACGCCGAGCGCCGACGCAAACTGGCCGAGTGGATCGCCGATAAGAATAACCCTCTATTGGCGCGTGTCATAGTCAATCGCCTTTGGCAGTATCATTTCGGCGTCGGCATCGTTGAGACGTCGAGCGATTTCGGCTTCAACGGCGCTCGGCCTTCGCATCCTGAACTACTCGATTGGCTGGCGGCGGAGTTCATCGCGAACGGCTACAGCGTCAAGCAACTCCATCGGCTCATCCTCAACTCGGCGACGTACCGCCAGGCGTCGGCTTACCGCGGCGATGCCGCCAAGCGCGATGCCGGCAACCGCTGGCTGTGGCGCAAGGCGCCGACGCGGCTCGAAGCCGAGGCGCTGCGTGATAGCATCCTCGCCGTTGCGGGGCAGTTGAATCTGAAGGCAGGCGGGCCGGGCTATCAAGACTTCAAGGTCACCGTCCGCGGCGCGACGCACTACTACACGCCAATCGACGACGACAATCCCGCCCTCTATCGCCGCAGCGTTTATCGCACCACAGCACGAAGCGGGCGCAACGGCTTGCTCGACGCCCACGACTGCCCCGATCCTTCGACGACCTCGCCACGCCGAGCGCTGACGACGACGCCGTTGCAGGCGCTATCACTGATGAACAACGCGTTTGTGCTGCGCATGGCCGACCGCTTCGCCGAGCGTGTCAAGAAGGATGCGGGCGACGACATCGGCGCGCAAATCGCTCGGGTCTATACGCTGGCGTATGGACGAACGCCGGTGCCGAACGAAGCGGCGAGTGTGCGGCCCGTAGTCGAACGGCATGGCCTGGCGGTGTTCTGCCGGGCGGTGTTCAATAGCAACGAATTTGTGTATGTGGATTGATGTGATGTTCAGCCGCTCGCCTGTGGCGAGCGCGGGCGCGGGCGCCACATCGGTGCCAACACGTCCGCGCTCGCCAGAGGCGAGCGGCTAAACGATAAAATGGATATTCATGAACGACGCGAATAACACCTGTCCGTATTGCAACGCTGTTTTGCAAGTGCTCACGCCGCAGCCGCCGGATATGATGTTGCCGTGCCCGCGCTGCAACGAGCCGGTGGCGGCGTCGCGCTGGGGCGTCGATGCGAGCCTGAACAGTGCGAAGTCGAAGCCGACTTCATCAGCGCGACCACCCGGCATCCGCAAGACGCTGTTCATCGTGCTCGGCATAATGTTCACGATGGCGCTAATCGGTCTGAGCTTCGCGCTGTGGACGACTCAGTTGCGGCAATCGCGGCATCCTTGGCTGCACACGAAACTCGACCCGATCGCTTTCCGCCAGCCGCTCGAATTGCCCGGCCTCGGCTACTTACCGACGAACTGCGCGTTCGTGGCCGGCCTGCATATCGGCGAAATGGTCGAGGACGCGAAGGTTGGCAGGCCGCTGCTATCTGAGCCGCGACCGGTGGGGTTGGACTGGGCACTCAGGCAAATCTATCGTACGACGGGCATGAAGGCCGAGGATATCGATCATGTTGTCGTCGGCGGGCGGACGCTTTCCGAATTTTCCTTGGTTGTAAAGGCGAGGCGAAAGATATCGCTTGAAAAGGTCGGCGACGCTCGGCCCAAGAAGTCGTATCTCCACCGAGATCGGGCAACGTATGAGTTCACGCTTCAGGCCGGCGCCGAAGCGATCGTGTGGCAGGCAGATGACCAGACGCTCGTTTACCTCGTGCGATTTCCGATTGGCCCCGACATCACCAGCGAGGAATATTTGAAGCAGATGAACGTCAAGGCCCGCCCCATCGAGGAGGTGATCCCAACGGGCTTGCGCGAAATGATTCAGCAGCGACTAGCGAAACACCACTTCGCATGGTTGGCAGGAGACACGGCTGGCGTTGGCATCCTTGGGCCGTTCTTGGCCGTTGTCGGCGAGCAACATGTCGCTGCGCTTGCGGAAACAAAGCGATTGGCGCTCGGTGTCACGCCCATTAATGGCTTGACGATCCTTGGGAACCTGCAGGTGGGCGACACGAAGGCCGCCGGCAAATTGGTGACAATGCTGGAGAAAGCAAAGCTGCCCGAGGGTATCTCGCGAAAGATCGAAGTCACCCCGCCCGAGCAACCACAACACTGGGTCACGCTGCAACTGCGCGGCGATGTCGCGGCGATGGGTGAATGGTTCGGGACAAAGAAATGAAAAGCCAAGGGGTTCGGAGTACCTCACCCCTTGGACTTGCGATTCAAACAGATCACGCTTTCAGCATCTCGTCGTGTCGCATGCCGCTTGGCGGAAGGTCGGCGGCGCGGCAGTTGGCGAGGGCGGCCTTCGCGCCGGCGTGTTGCTCGGCGTCGTTGTCTTCCCATTCGATGCTCACCGCACCATCGAAGCCGACGCGGTTCAGCTCGATAAAAATCTCCTCGCAGCTATTGGCGTCACGAGCCGTGCCCGCCGTCACGAAGTTCCAGCCGTTGAGCGGATGGCCCATCGGTCGATGTCCGCCCAGCAGGCCCGCGCGGGTATGTTCACGGATGACCTGCACGCCCTTGATGTGAACGCAGTGGATGAACTTGCCGAACTCGCGGATGAACTGCACCGCCGACACGCTTTGCCATTCCATGTGGCTGCCGTCGAAGTTGAAGCCGACGACGCCTTCGTAGCCGGCCTTGCACATGTGATTGATGTAATCGCTGGCCGACTCGAGATCGCCCATCGCCCGTTCGCTGGGATGGCATTCGAGATCGAACGTCACGCCATACTTCTTGCAGGCGTCCCACACCGGAGCGAAACGCTCGACGAGCAACTCCAGGCTGACCTGGCGAGCGTCGGCAATCGCGTGGCCGCCGATGCTTGACGGCAATGGCGGGAACAGGAAGAAGTGCGACCAGCAACCCGCCGGCGAGCCGACGAAACCAGGCAGGGCGACCTTGCGGTTCTGCAGCTTCCCGAGGAAATGCGCGAGCCGAACGCAACCGACCAGGGCCTTCTCGGATTGCTTCTGAATTTGCTTGCCAACATCATCGGGCACGTAGTAGGGATTCGTCCGCGGCGGGTTGTTGCCCTTGGATCGCCAGGATTTGTACATCTCGACGGCCTCGCCGCCCGTGAATTGCAACGTCTTCGCGCTCGGTTCATCGCCGAGGGATTGGCCTTGTAGGTGCGTGGCGATGGTGAAGATTTCCAGCCCGTGCTTCTGGGCGATGGCATGGCGTTCCTTGGCATACGCTTCCGCGCCGGCGTCAGTGTCGCATTTCGAGAGGTCGAGCTCCCAGCTCGCTTCCTCCCAGCCGTCGAAGCCGGCTTCGCCGACGAACTTGATCCAGCCGTCCATTGGCATATTGCCGAACTGCCCACGCACCAAGCCGATCTGGTGGTACGAACCTTTGCCGTAACGATGCTTATCGGTTTGCTTGAAACCCATGATGACGCCCTTCCGAATCGAAAGAATAAAGCCCGCAGGCGGGTTGTGTGTAATGCCGGTTGTAAAGGAAAGCCTACAGGCAGCGTGGCTCGACTTCAAGCGCGAAGAGGATTTTTCGTTTAGCCGCTCGCCTTTGGCGAGCGTGACCCGCGTTGTGTGCGGCAGCCGTTCACGCTCGCCAAAGGCGAGCGGCTAAACGAATACCAACGGCGTCCTCACTTCCAGCGCATCACCGCGCACAGGAATTGCTCCTTGTTCTTGAGCAACCCTTCATACGCCATGCCGAGTTCCTCGGGTTTGATACGATGCGTGATCAAACCGTTGAGACTGATGCGGCCTTTCGCAAGTCCCGCCAGCAGCCATTTCTGTGCTTTGTTGATGTCCCACGCGCCTGCCAAGCGAGTGTGGGCAGCTTCAAAGAGTTGGTTGCCATGCGCGCCGGAGACTTCGATATAGCGGCGATGCAGGTCATCGTAAAAATTGACATCCTTCGCTTTGCCGCGAGGGCTGCCGACGACGACGACTTGGCC
>CAMAUE010000118.1 GCA_945861245.1 Singulisphaera sp. GP187 | reverse complement strand
TGGGAGTTCCCGCTGGCGATCTTCGCGGCTGTCATCGTCCGCCCCAAGATGCTCGATGGCGGCTTCCTCGACCCGTTCTTCGCCAGCCTCTTTGAAGGCCAACCCATAACGGCCCGACCCGCGGGCAAAGGCCACAAGCCGCTTCCGGTGCATGGCGGGCTGGTCGTGCCAAACGAAAATACCACGAAGAACCTCGATCTCGCCTGGGCCGTCGGCATCCTGGTGCTCACTGTCGTCCTGGCGATGATCTTCGACAGCGCCCGCGGTTCGACGCCGCAGGGTAAGCTCATCGCTTACGGCTTGCCGTTGGCCTTGGCGTGCTTGCAGTTCTCGCGTCCATTGCGCGTTGGGCTTGGCATCGGCTTCGTGTTGCTCGTGAACACGGTCTTGACCTCCCTTAACGATGAAGCGTCCCGCTATTCCAGCCGAAGCTACTTCGGCACGATCGCCGTCAAGGAATCGCGAATGGCGAAGGATAAAGACGGCAAGATCGTCCTTAACTTCCATCGCCTGATCCACGGCCACATCGACCACGGCATGAACTTCCTGCGCCCGACGGACAAGAAAGATTACGATAAACCGGACAAGGACTACAGCCGATTGGCGACAACGTACTATCACCGCGAAGGCCCAGCCGGGCGCGTGATGGAAAAGTTCAACTGGTTCCCCGGCGCGCCGAACACCTTTGATGCCGACGCGCGCCTGCCGGTATCATTGATTGGCTCGATCGCTGCCGATATCGCCAGCGCCATGCTGCCGACGACGGCTTTGGTGACGGCCTGGTCCGAACCGCCGATAGCGACGATTGGACTCGGCACAGGCACGATGGCGTCGTACGGGCGTGTCTACCAGCACGTCCACTTCTACGAGATCGACGACCAGATTCGCCGATTGTCGTTGCTCACTCCAACCAGGCTATGCGGGAGCTACGATGACTACGTCGAGGCCAAGAAAAGTGTGTCGGGCCGACAGCAGACGTATTTCACCTACCTGGAAAGCGCCCTCCAGCGTGGTTCGAGCGTGCAGGTAATGATGGGCGACGCCCGCCTTCGCATGGCCTTGCCGTACAAGAACCATTACCTCGACAAAAAAGAACGTGGCGGCGGCCCCGAAGGCTTCTACCACATGATGGTCGTCGACGCGTTCAGCTCGGATGCGATCCCGGCTCACTTGCTCACCAAGCAAGCATTCCAAATGTACTTCGACAAGCTCACCACGAAGGGTATTCTCTGCGTGCATACGTCCAATCGGTTTGTTGATTTGCCGAAAGTCGTGTCGGCACTTTCCGCAGATGGTATCTATGTCGAAACCGTGGACGCGAATGGCAAGAAAGTGAAAAAGGTCGAGAAGCTTTCGCATTTCCGCGGGCACGACTCCAACGACGAGCGCAGCAATGGCCACTACACTTCGGAATGGGTGATGGTTGCACGCGAACATGATTATTTGGATACGGGCCGAGTGAGCAAGGGAAATTTCGGACTGGTTTCTCTCCAAAGCGATTCTAAGTTCCTCGATGATTATGCCAAAGGATTGCAGGAGGGCAACAAACGCCAGGAGGAATATTGGACAACCATCACATCTGATGGTCGTTATGTTTGGACCGATGACTACTACAACATCCTCTCGGTCGTTCGCTTCCGTTGATAGCGAATGAGCGCAGGTGAAAACAAAGAACCCCGCGTGCTACTCGGCACGCGGGGTTCTTCGTATTCATATAGCCCGCCATTTGCCGCTTGCGGCTTAGCGCTCGCAAGGCGCCGTGCGAGCGCTAAGCCGCAAGCGGCAAATACCAAATCGGGAAGTAATTGTTTTGGTAATCCTACGCCCGCAGCACATCGACAGCCGCGAAGTTTTCACCCAATACCTGTCGGCTAGGCACTCCCAGCCAGCGGTCGAGTACGGTGGCGTAAACCTGGCGGAAGTCGATCGCGAACGGCAGGTTGCCCTGCTGCAGATTGACGAGGCTCGGCTGCTGCCCGATGACGCCCGAACGCACCCGGCCGCCGACCAGCAATATCGGCGCCCCTGCGCCATGATCGGTGCCCCGACTGCCGTTCTCATATCCGCGCCGACCGAATTCGGAAAAGACCATGACCAGGATGCGCTCGCCCTGCCCGCGCTGAGCGAGATCGCGATAGAACGCACCGATCGAATCGGACACGTCGCGCATCAGATTCGCATGTGCCGGAAGTTGTGCGGCGTGCGTATCGAAGCCGTCCTGCGTCACGTAAAACAAGCGAGCGCCCAGGCCGGCATCAATCAATTGCGCCGCCAGTTTCAGGTGATTGCCCAGCGCTGACTGCGGGTACGGCACGCGCGGCTGATACGCCCGGCCAATGCTCGCCAGCCGGTCGGTGCTGGCGTAGGTCTGCACGGCGGTGCGCTGAACGAAATCGAGTAGGCTCGGCGATTCGCTTGGCCGAGAGACGCTATCGAGCAGTTCGCGTTGTCTCCGGCGGTCGACTGCTCCGGCGGCTAGCAGACGGAGTTGGAAATCGTCGAGCGTCGCAATCGACGGCACTCTCGCGGGCGCGCCGGTCAACGCCAACGGCGCGACTTCGTTCGCATTCGCCAGGTGAAACGACGCCGCCGCGGGCACATGCCGCAACGCTCGGCCAATCCAGCCTTCATTGAGCACATCGGCCATGCTCGCCGCCTGCCAGATATCCATCGAGCGGAAGTGCGATTGGCTCGGATTCGGATAACCGACACCTTGCACGATGCACAGCGCGTTGTCTTGCAAGAGGCCGTGCAGCGAGGTCATCGCCGGGTGTAGGCCGACGTCGTCGTTGATGCGCAGCGGATTGGTGATGCGCAATGTGGGCCGAAGCCGGGCGTAGTTCGGATCGCGCAAGGGGACGACGGTGTTCAGCCCGTCGTTGCCGCCCGTCAGCTGCACGACGACGAGGATGGTGTCGCGCGCACCCTGCCGAGCGGCGTCGGGTGTTTGCGCAACAGCGCGGCCCAGAAAATTCGGCACCGCTCCCGTTAGTGCCACCATGCTCGACCCGGCGAGCGAGAACCGAAACATATCTCGGCGAGATAACGACATAATGAGACTCCGTTGTCTGCGTTTAGTGCCCGCGCGATGCCGTGCAAGCGTGGTATCCAACAGGCGCTAAACGTCGAATGCACTTACATCAACTGAAACTCCGGTAGACATAATACCAAATGGCACAGAGTGCGCGTACCGTGATTCGCAACATCATCCGGTGTCCAGTAGACTGGCAGGTTGCGCGGCGCGGCGCCGCTGGCGTATTGCGTCAAGCGCTCGCGCGCGGCGGCGGGCGCGTCGCCTTGCAGGAACAAGTCGAGCAGCAGGCCGAGCCGGCGCTGGGCGTCGTTCGCGCCATGCCGACGTAGCAACGCCGCCGGGTCGAGGCGACGCCCGAAGCGGGAATCGGTCGTCGAGGTCAGCGCCAGTGCGAGGTTCTGCCGTAGCAGGAACGTCTGGCCATTGAGCCAGGCGCGGCCGCCGTCCCAACCGGCGACGGAGGGTGGGAAAAACAGACGCTGGCCAAGCCCTTCGAGCGTCCGGGCAAGTTCGACCGTGCCGATTCCGCTCTGGCCCGCATCGCTCGCCCGCTGGCCTTCGAGAGCGCGGACGATACCGAGTACGTAGTCGATCGGCGACTTAATCTTGGCGCGATAGGCGCTTGCCGAGGAAAATAGGTTCGACCGCAGAACACGCTCGACGAGCGCACCGAAGTTCCACTCGCGGCGAAACTCCGTGGCCAACGGCTCGAGTAGTTCGGGCGATAGTTCCAGCGTATCGCTGACGAGGAAACGCACCAACTTGCGAAGAATGAAATACGGCGCCGACTCTTGCTCCAAACAGATGCGGACGATGTCGTCCGCACCAAAGCGCCCGTTTTGCCCGAGGACGGATTTCTCGCCGTCGTCATGATCGGCAGCGCGAAAGACCGCTCGGCCATTTTCGAGGCGCAGGCCCGTGAACGCCCTGGCCGCCTGACGGACGTCGTCCTCGGTGTAGTTGCGCTGCCCGGCCCGGCGTGCGTTGGTCACGCCCAGGCTGAAGAGTTCCATCAATTCGCGGGCGTAGTTCTCGTTCGGCTGTCGGCGTTGGCTTTGCACGGTGTCGAGCCAAACCATCATGGCCGGGTCGTGCGACATCTCCGTGAGCAGCGTGCGGAAACTGCCCTGAGCATGGCGGCGCATCAACTCGTACTGGCCGAGCATGAAGCCGGCGTTGCGAACTTTGGCGTTGCTGGTGGCGAAGTGGTTGTGCCAAAACAGCGTCAGCTTCTCGCGCAACGGATGTTGGCTGTGGAGCATGCGGTACAGCCACAGCGCGGACAGATTGTCGCCGGCGTTCGAGTCGGCGAGGCTGCGCGACATCGTTGCCCAGACTTCATCGCCAGTCGCATCCGCGCGGCCTTGCAGTAGTGCCGTGATCGTGCGCTCGGGGCCGTCGCGCAATGCGGCTTGCAATTCATCCGAGCTGGCGCCGAATGCGGCCCGGCGATAGAGATGGCCGACCTTGCGCAAATCCCACGGCGCAGCGTCACTGGGTCGATAGGGTTCCCAGGCCGTGCGAGGATCGATGTTTTGGGTCATGTGTGATATCCATGATGATACGCCCAAGCCCCAGGATGATCGCAGCGAGTCCTGGAGGGTGACGCCTTTACCCCCAGGAATCGCTGCGATCATCCTGGGGCTTGGGGTTAATTTTTTTCCAGCCGCCACAGTACCTCATACTGGTATTCGTTCGCCAAGTAGCGTGATTGCAGCGAAAGCGTGCCGAGCGATTCGGTCCAATCGAGGATCGCTTGCAACTCAGCCTTCGCGGTTTTGGGCGGAAGGGCCTGCTTGAGGATTAGCTCGGTAAGGCTGGTGTCGTAGTTGCCACGCGCGATATCCGCCAGGCCCGACGCCCTAAGAGTCGTCCGCATCGAGGCCGAGTTGACGGAGCCCGTTTTTGCTTTCTTGATCTCAGTCACGATATCCTTCGCCAACTCGGCGGTTGCGCTAAAGACGAATGAATCGCCGACGGCAACATAGGCCGGGCTGAAGTTGAAGCGGATGCCGTCGGGATCGCCTTCGACCTTTTTGGTTTCGGAAAAGGTGTAGCTGATGATGCTGCATCCTTCGTGGTCTTCTTCCTTCAATTGCAAGCCGTAGGAGAAGGTCGCCAGCAGGGCACCGGAACGAAGGATGCTGTTCAACTCTTTAGCGAACGACGGGTCGCGCGTGTCAACGACTAACGCGAATGCTGGAAACGGCGTGATCGGACGCGTCTTGTACGGCCGATCTTTTTGCTGAGCGAAGACGAGGCGGTGATGTGGCCCGGCGTTATGCAAGAGCTTGGAAAGCTTGATACCCCCAAGAAGCTTGGCAAGATTGCGATCGCCATCCTCCAGGCCTTGAGCGTTCTTCTCGCCAAAGATTTCGCGGCGTTTGTCCCACATTTGACCAAGATCGAGATAGTACGAACTCGTGCCAATCGCCCGCGGCGGATTCAGCGGCGCGAAGGTTCCCGCGGCATCGCCGGGCGGAACGAGCATGTGGCGAATCGGGGCCATCCCGTCACTCCCCGCGGACATGCTGGCGGCGATGCGGAAATCGTCGCCTTCACGGACCAGCGATGCCGACAGATATGGCGCACGTTTGAGGACATCGGCCAAGCCACCGAAGAGGAGCATCTGAAACGGGTCAACCGCAGCGGCGTTCAATCCATTCTGAAAGTTCTGATTCTTGCGAAGCTCCTCAAGATGCAGCCAAGTCGCGGCGAGAGCGTCTTTCGGCTGCTTCGCACGGGCTGCTCGGAAACCGGGCATCTGTGCGATGTTATCCACGCCAGGTTTAATGTCGAGCGCCAGCTTGAGGGCGGCCGACTCGCTGGCGAGGATCAAGGCGCCATCGGTAATCGCAAAGAGCAGGTTCGAGCCGAGTTGGCCGATGTCGATCTCGTTGTACTTCTTGCGGACGATCTTGTCTTTCGATTCCTGGCGATCGAGTTCTTGCTGGAGCACGGTCAACGCTAACTCGACGAATTTTCGCAAGCGCGCTTCATCGCGCGATTGGATGATGACCACCGCACCGCCCGGTTTTGTCAGCCTGGCGGCCAGCACGATCCCGCCGGCGCCAAGGTCGGCGATCAGCTCGTCTCGGCTATGGCCCAGTTCCTTCTCGAAGTAAGCGATGAGTTGATACAGTCGCTGAAAATTGGTCGTGTCATAAAGCTCGCGCACGCCTGCCAATTTGAGCGCGTTCTGAAAAACCGCATGCTTCTCGACGAGCGCAATCAAATCGCCAGGGTTCTTGACCGTGACGACCCACTCCGCCTGGCTCGGCACGAAACGCAGCGGGTCTTTCGTGCCTTGAGCCGACGCGCTGTTTACTCCAAATAGAAAAACCGCGCTAAGGCATACCCAGCGATACACCATGGCGGACCTCGATTGCATGTCAATAAAGAAGATGTTGCTCGTTATACTCCGCGGGTCGCAAAAAGTTTCAATATTGCCTGCAAGATCGTCGATAATCGCGACGATCTGCGTTGGCACAGCGCTGATGTTCCTGTGCATGGGTTCACTGGGCCTGGGCAAGAGGTCGGTTCAAGGAAATGGTTTCAGGAAAATACAAACTCACCACAGAGAACACAGAGACCACAGAGAAAATGCGAAGAATAGGAGATGAGGTACTCAATCCGATTCGTGAAACATTCATTTCGCAATTCCGCGTATTTTCTCCGTGTTCTCTGTGTTCTCTGTGGTGAATTGCTTTCGTTCGCCACTGATTCCTTAAGTTGGTGTCTTTGGGGTGAGGTACGCCGAACCCCTGGGATCAAGCGCCGGACGCTTCCATCCCAGAGGTTCGGCGTACCTCACCCCTGGGCTTGATTGTCAGAACGCAGTCCCGGCAGCGACTGGATCCATTCCGCACTCGGCAATGCGTAGGGCCGAAACTTCTCAATGCGGCCTTGATCCTCGGTGAAGTACAACGCCCGTTGCGGACCGAGTTTGGCGGCGATCGGCGAATCCATCAGCGTGCTCGAATCCGATGCGCTCATCTGCATCATGATGCGTTGATCGAACTCGCGCATCGTCGGGCGGTCGATCATGCGTTGCAGGTTGACGAGCGTGTCGCACCACAGCAGCGTGAATACGCCGACGGGCGGGCCTTCCTTCAATACATGCGTGAATTGGCGATAGGGTGTTTTATCTTCGCCTTTTTTCGAGAAGCCGAAGTCGTCATCCGGTTTGCGCAGGTCGCGCAGCCGTTGCAAGCCGTACAGAAATAAGAATCGTGGCGGCGCGCCAAGTTGGCCTCGGCGATCGATCTCGGCTGCCAGTTCATTCAGTAGCGTACCCAGTTCACGCAGAGGCCACAGGCGTATGGGTAACGTGTCGGTCAGAGTTTTCACTAGCTCTTCCGAAGCGGCATCCAACGCCTGCCCGATGACGAGATCGACGCATGGCTCGGCGCTGAGTGCGCTCAGGCTTATCAGACTGGAAACGGTCAGGCCGATGGCGAGGTCTTCTTGTTGGCCAAGGATGAGCAAGTTCGAGCCACTCTGTTTGCGAAAGACGGCGGCGGTTGGATCCTTGATGGCGATCGCATCGCCCAGCCAGGCGCTCCACGTTGTCCGTGACGGCTCCGTGGATTTCCAGCGTTCGACCAACAGGTGATTCGTCGCGAGGTCAGCGGGGACGGCGCCTTCAAACACGATCGGCTTCCGCACCGGCCAACTCGGCGGGACCATCGCGTGAACTTGCGTCAACAGTTCGTCGCGTTTGTTATCGCCGAGCCAGACGACCTGAAACATGTGGTTGCCTTCGAGCAGGCCGTGCATCGCATTGTAGATGCCTTCGCCAGGCCGCGACAGCAAGCGTGCCTCGGTGTTGTCGCGGCTTAAGATGAGGTGCGCGTCGGCTTCGCTGCATTGCAGGGCGATGCGCACCGCCATCTGGTCGATTGTGCTCCGCGCCAGACTGTACGCCCCGCCGATCGTTTGGGAGCCGAGCAGTACATGGATGCCGAACGCTCGGCCTTGACGCACGAGCCGATCCATCAGCAACGACGATTCACCGGCGATCTTGTCGTCTTCGATGAAGAACTCCTGAAATTCGTCAACGATCAACATTACGCGCGGCAGGTGCGGCAGTTCGGGACGACTCTTCGCATGTTCGCGATAGGTCGCCAAATCGTTAACGCCGGCCGTGCGATAGATTTCGCCGCGTCGGCTCAGTTCACTGTCGAGCTTTTGCAAAACACTGAGGCCGAACTCGCGTTCGCTTTCGACGGCGATGACCTTGGCATGCGGCAGGTCGAGCGAGGCGTATGCCTTGAACTCGACGCCTTTCTTGAAGTCGATGAGATAGAGTTCGATTTCGCGCGGGCTGTAAAACATGGCGAGCTGTGAGATGAGCACATGCAGGAGCGTTGACTTGCCCGACCCGGTTTTGCCGGCGACGAGCACATGCTGTGACGTGCCGAGCCCGAGTTCGAGGTATTGCTTGCCCTGGGCGCCGAAGCGTCCGATCGGCACGCGAATGCCATTGGCCGTGTCGCCATTCCACCAGGTGTCGCGCACCGGCATGATCCACTCGAACGGGACTTCGACTTTGCTGGAGCGCACCGCCTCGTCGCCGACCTGTTTGAGCAACTCGGTGCAGCGCGCGGGTTCGGGAGACGTGGACAGCGTGAGCGGGAACTCGCCGAAATCGCTGTCTTCCCAAAGGAAACGGTCCTTTTCCCAGTACAGGCAGGTGCAGACTTTTTCCAGATCGGCAAGGTTGAACCCGTGCGGCATCGGCTGCTTGAGATCGACCATGACGAACGTGTAGATGCCACACCGCGCGCCAGCACTGGCGAGACTGACCAGGCGCCGGGCGGCGTCCTCGCTGAAGTTGACCGGGAAATGCGCGATCACCAGAAAATGAAACGGCTCGGCGACTTCGCCCGCCTGGGCGTTGTACTCAGCCAGCGTTTCGTATTCGTTGCGCAGATACTTTTGCAGCACGTTCTCCATGTGCAGCGTGAGGTTGGAGAGCCGTTCGTCAACCTGGGAGAGTTCGGTCCAGATGCGGTAGTCGATCAGTTTTTCATCGTGATCGGCGAGATGCATGAACGCGGAGAAATTCTCGCCGCGCCCGACGGGGTCGATGATCGTGGTGCGGACTTTGCCCGCGGGCATGGCAGTCCAGCAGTGCAAGAGTAGTGCTTGCAACGCGTCGATGGCGAGTTGCTTGGCTTCGCCGTGGGCGCGATAGAGAACCGAAGCGCGTTGCGGAAAAGGCAGTAGCGCGGGATACGTCGTCTTGGAGAGATCGGGGCGAGGAAGCTGCGGATCGCTCGGCACGCCGCCGGGAAACATGTCCAGCGTCCAGCGCATCTGCCCAATCGGCAGGCCCCTCGGCAGCGCTTTGGGCAGCGTCAGCGGCTTGTCCCACGGTGGAAACCATTGCTCGCACTCGAGGGCCACCGTTTTGCATGTCTGCATAAAGCTGTCGCATGCCAGCTTCCAATCGCGCAGCAAGGCGGTCCACTGCTGCGTATGCCATTGATGATTTGCGTCGCGTTTTTGGCGGTATTCGTTCTCGACGAATTTGCAATCGGCGTCATACTGTTGCGACGCCTGGCGTTGGTCTTTTTCCAGCGATTCGTCAATCGTGGCGGCTTCCTTGGGCTGTTGCTCGCCCTGTACAGCGTAGCGTTTCTTGAAGGTGCGTTCGATCACGTGCAGCGCTTTGTCGCGTTTTTCACGCAGATCTTCCAGGCTGGCACGCGTTTTTTCGGTCATCGTCCGCTGCAACTCGCGGTTGCGTTTAAGGCTTTGGCGTTTCTTCGTGATATATTTTTTCTTCGCACGCTGGTTGCATATCGGACGCAGTTTTCGCGCAAGGTGGGCCGACTCACGCAGCGAAAACCACAACGACAGGATGCGGTCGTTCGTTCGGCTACGCATGCGGTTGATCATGGCGTTGCCGATCGGCAACATGATTGCCGGCGCGGCGATGCCAATGAGCCAATACGGGATTAAATGCTCGACGAAAAAAAGCGCACCAAGGATGCTCGGCGCCGTGATCACCAGCCAGACTGCGACAAGAATCAACCACGGCAGCCAACCGTTGATGAAGCGGGGGCTGCGCATCGTTTGCAGGGCATCCACGTCGTCGGCGGCGCGATCGGCGCATTGCTGGATCTGTACGAATGGATCACCTGCACCGACATGAATCGCTTTCACGTCGAGCACGGGAATGTCGTCGAGAAACTCAAGGTTGTCGATGATCGTGTGGCCGCCGCGCCAGTGGACTAATAGCTTTCGCAATAGTTCCCTGCACGAGGCCATCGCTTCGAGCATCTGTTCTTTGGCGACGCGTTTGTCGGCTTCATAGACTGCGCCGGTCGTCCAGCGTGCTTCGCGGAACTCGGCTTCCAGCGCCGCTTTCGCTTCGCGATATTCGGCAAGATGTGCCTCCCGCGCGGCTTCGTGTTCCTGTTGAAGCTCCTCGCGTTCTCGTTCGTGGCGTTCGAGCGTCTGTCGGCGATTCATCTCGACACGACTGAGGGCGTCGCTTTGAGCGGCGGCGTGCACGCTGTCGGCCTTTTGCTTCCTGGTCGTGTGATGTTGCTCCACGGTACGGGTGCGCGATTGTTCCTCGTTGGCGATCTCCGTCTCTCGGCGAGCGCGTTCGGCAATCGCCTGACGAAACGACAACAGGGCCTGACGTTGCTGTTCGCACCATAACTGGATCATGTACTGATCTCGTGGGGCCTGGAGGCTATCGGCATGTAGGGTGTGTCAAACGCCAGCGCCGACGCACTTGCCCCTGCAAGAACCGGTGCGTCGGCGCTGGCGCTTGACACACCCTACATGCTACATATCACATTCCTGATTTCCGCTTGCGGCTTAGCGCTCGGAATTGCTCACGCGAGCGCTAAGCCGCAAGCGGCAAAAAGGCTCACTCCCGTTCCGTTCCGCAATCGCTGCGCATCTTGGCAACTTCGAGTTCCAGCCGATCCATAGCCGACAGGATGGAGGCCACACGCGCTTCGAGCGGCTCCCAATGGTGCTCGTTATAGTCCTTGCGAACGATGTCGCGCCAGACGCCTTCGGTCGATTCCCATTCTTGCTTCAATGATTTGTAGGCGTTGGCCAACTGGTATCTTCCGGCGGACAGGCTCATGGCTTTCCTCCCGGACTGGCAACGCGCTGATATTCTTCGAGCGCGGCGAGTTTATGTTCCAAAAAAACGACGGCCTTGACCATGTCGGTTTCCAGCGCGTCCTGGAACGGCCTGGCCTTGCCGTCGTATTCGTCGACGGCGTCGGGAAGCCGAAGCAGCCAGGTCTTGCAGTGGTCGCGTTTTTCCTCGGCGAACGCCAGGCGCCTCTGCGCGCGGCGAAGGTCCTTCTCTTGCTCGGTGGTGTCGATGGGCCGATCGCCGACGCGCATCATTCTTCGCCGAGCCAATTCGCGTTTGGCGTGAAAGACATCGTCCTCCGCGCGGATGATCTCCGCTTTCCAGGTTAGTATCTGCTGTTGCAGCCAATCGTGCTCGCGGCGGATCGACAAGGTGTTGGCACTCATCGCCGACTTGGCCTTGTCGATAAAGGTCCGCACCGCCGCCTTGAATTCTTCGAGGCGATCCAGCGAGTGAACTTTCGCGGACATGGTGGGATTTCTCCTATCCGCTTGCGGCTTAGCGCTCGCATGGGATTCTCCGAGCGCTAAGCCGCAAGCGGAAAACTGGATTCAATGCTGCTGCAAATACTCTTCGATACGCTCCGCCTTGCGTTGCAGGAACGGTACATGCATGTCGGCGATTTCGAGAAAGTGCTCGACGACGTGCAGCGTCTGCTCGAATTCCTGCGTGAACTTCTCGTGCTCCTGATCGCGCCAGGTGTCCGAGAGCCGCGTCATTTCCGCGTGCAGCCCAGACAGGCGTTCGCGCAGATCGCCGTTGAACTGCTTGAGATGATGAGCAAAACGCCGGAGTTCCAGGGGATCGACAATCGCTTGAGCCATGAGTCACCTTGTGATTTCCTCTTGCGGCTTAGCGCTCGCGTAGTATACTCCGAGCGCTAAGCCGCAAGCGGAAATCCAACACGCGGGCCTGCCGTACCATAATTCCTATTTTCCAAGAATCAGCCCAAACCCGCAAGGACGAATCGAACTATTTCCGAGCCGCGACCGTCAGGGAGCGGCCGACAGGATGCCGTGCGTTCGCTATCGGCCGCTCCCTGACGGTCGCGGCTCGGAAAAGCGACAAACTCACCCGACGAAAGTATACAATGGTGAAGCTTAATGATTTTCAAGCGGAACAAACGGACCGACGAAACGCGCCGTCGCCCGATTCACATACAACCGATGGGACGCCGTTGTATCACGAACGCCGATTTCCGATCTCGCTGTCGATACTCGCGGCGGTGATGACGCTAGGTATCAAGTTCGCCGCCTATTGGCTGACCGACTCAGTCAGCCTGCTTTCCGATGCGGCGGAGTCGGTCGTTAACTTGTTGGCGGCGTTGGTGGCTTTCGGCTGTCTCTGGTATTCCTCGCTGCCGGTCGATTCCTCCCATACCTATGGGCACGAGAAGATCGAATTTTTTTCCAGTGGCCTAGAAGGCGCACTGATTCTCATCGCCGCCTCCGGCATCGGCTGGTACGCGATCCAACGCTTGATCCTGTACCACTCGCTTCAGCCGTTGACGGTCGGTGTCCTCCTCTCTTCGGGCGCGGCGATCATCAACCTTGTGGTGGCACGCATTCTGATTCGTGTCGGACGGCGTACCAACTCCATCATTCTCGAAGCCAATGGCCAACATCTCATGACCGATGTGTGGACGTCAGCTGGCGTCCTTGTCGGCTTGGGCTTGGTCCATGTCACAGGTTGGGAGATTCTCGACCCGATCCTCGCCCTGGCGGTGGCGGCGAACATCGTCTGGACCGGCGTCTATCTAATCCGGCGCTCCTTCAACGGCCTGATGGACCACTCGCTACCCGCGGACGAACAGCATCTCGTGCGTACCGCCATCGAATCCCTGATGAAGCCTGGCCTTCATTACCATGCCGTGCGAACTCGCCAGGCTGGAGCGCGGAGGTTTGTCGATTTTCATCTGCTCGTGCCCGGAAAATGGACCGTGAAGCAGGCCCACGATTTCACGGAAAAGGTCGAGGCCGCCGTGCGCGCCGCCTTGCCCGGCGCTGAGGTAACGGTGCACATCGAGCCGATCGAGGAAGAAGTCGCATGGAAAGACAGCGAGCTATTAGCCGTCGAAGCTCGCGCGAGTCAGGAATAGGGCCTTGCTTCGCATCCGGTTTACCCTTAAGAAAATAGCAGCAAGCCCAGGGATGAGCGCAGCCAATCCTTGGGATATGGGCGTCACATCCCAGGGATTGGCTGCGCTCATCCCTGGGCTTGAATTTTCCTATTTGAAGGAGCACTCGCATGGCTGCTGGACGTGGAAGAATTTACGATGACATCACCCAAACGATAGGCAACACGCCATTGATCCGTCTACGCCGCGTTGTCGGCGACGCCAAGGCGACAGTCGTGGCGAAAATGGAAAACTTTAACCCGCTATGGTCAGTCAAGGATCGTATCGGCGTCGCCATGCTCGACGCCGCCGAGCGCCAGGGCAAAATCACCAAGGACACCGTCATCGTCGAACCGACGAGCGGCAACACCGGCATCGGTTTGGCGTTTGTCTGCGCGGCCCGTGGCTACAAACTCATGGTCACGATGCCCGAAAGCATGAGCCTCGAGCGTCGCCGATTGCTCAAAGCCTTCGGCGCCGAGATCGTCCTCACGCCGCGCGAACGTGGCATGACCGGCGCCGTCGAGAAGGCCGCCGAGCTTGTCAAATCCCTGCCCAACGCCTATATGCCGCAACAGTTCGAGAACCCCGCTAACCCCGAGATTCACCGCCAGACGACAGCCGAGGAGATCTGGAACGATACCGAAGGCAAAGTTGATATCCTCATCGCCGGCGTCGGCACCGGCGGCACGATCACGGGCGTCAGCGAAGTCATCAAGCAGCGCAAGCCGTCGTTCAAGGCTATCGCCGTCGAACCGGTCGGCAGCCCGGTCATTACGCAGAAGATGGCGGGTCAACCGTTGCAGCCGGCGCCGCATCGGATTCAGGGCCTCGGCGCGGGGTTCATTCCCGGCGTGTTGAACCTCAAGATCGTTGACGAAGTCGTGCTAGTCAAGGACGATGACGCTTTCGATATGGCTCGCCGATTGGCGCGCGAGGAAGGCATGCTGTGCGGCATCAGCTGCGGCGCCGCCGCGTGGACCGCCGTGCATGTCGCCAATCGCCCGGAGAACGCCGGTAAGCTGATCGTCGTCGTGCTGCCTGATTTGGGCGAGCGCTACTTGTCCACGCCGTTGTTTCCGGAATAATGTTCTCCCGTTTGGCCGCTCGTCTTTGGCGGGCGCGGGCGCGGCGCACTGCCTGTCATGGCAAATACGCCATGTCCGCACTCGCCAAAGGCGAGTGGCTAAACAAATCCTGGACGTTCATCATGGCAGTAACCTGCGACATTCTCATCGTTGGCGGCGGGGTCATGGGAACCAGCATTGCCTGGCATCTCGCCAAGCGGCGCTGCGGACGCGTCATGCTCCTCGAAAAGTCATTTCTCGGCGCCGGTTCGAGCGGCAAGTCCGGCGCCATCATCCGCCAGCACTACTCCAATCGCCTCACGGCAAGCATGGCCCAGAAAAGCCTGCGCGTCTACGAGCAATTCGACGCCGTTGTCGGCGGACCGCCTGTGTTCACTCGCAGCGGGATGGTGCTCATCGTCAACGAAAAAGACAAGGCCGGCGTTGAAGCCAACGTCAAGATGCAACAAGAACTCGGCATCGACGTCCGCGCCATCCCCGCCCAGGCCTTGGCCGACATCGATCCCAACGCTCGACTTAAAGAGGACGAAATCGCCGTTTACGAAGCCGAGGCCGGCTACGTCGAATCGGTGCAAGTCGTCGCGTCCTATGCCGAGTCGGCTCGGCGTGAAGGCGCGGACATTCGACTCGGCGTTGAAGTGCAAAAGATCGTCACGAAAGGCAACAAGATTCTCGGCGTCGAGACCAACGAAGGCCGATATGACGCCGGAATTGTCATTCTCGCCACTGGCCCGTGGGCGGCGCAACTTGGTAAGGATGTTGGCGTCCAGTTGCCTGTGCAAGCCTGTCGCACGCAGGTCGCGCTATATCGACGGCCAGCCGATTTCGGCAGGCGCACCGCCGTCTATTGCGATTTCGTCCAGGGTATCTATTTCAAACCGACGCATGGCGAGATGATCCATGCCGGCAGCCTGGCCGGCGAGGAAGCGCAAAACCCCGTCGATCCCGACGCCTACAACGAAGCCGCCGACGGTGCTTGGCTCCCCGGCATCCGCCAGCGCTTGAGCCGACGGCTGCCCGCGATGCATCGCAGCTATGGCCGCGGCGGGTTCGGCGCACTGTACGCCATCACGCCCGATTGGCATCCGATCATGGATCGCTTGCCCGGACTCGACGGTGCCTACGGCGCCATTGGCTTCTCCGGGCACGGCTTCAAGATGGCCCCGATCGTCGGCCAATTGATGGCCGAGATGATCGTCGATGGCAAGGCCGCCTCTCTCGACATCAGCGCACTTCGCTATTCTCGCTTTGCCGACAACGACCCCGTCAAGACGCCGTTTTCGTATGGAGTGATGGGGTGATTGCTCGAATATGCCGCTTGGGGCTTAGCGCTCGCAAGGCACCACGCGAGCGCTAAGCCGCAAGCGGAAAACGTAAATGGCCCGCATGCACTTGATCGTGCATGCGGGCCATTGCGTTTTGGCAGGGTTGGATTAGTTCGCACCCGGTATGACCGACAGGTTGACGGCTGGGCGGTTGGTGCGGTTAGCACCATCGAAGAACGGGCGGATGACCATCTCCATATTGCGGCGATCGTCGCTGACGCGAAGATGCGTAGTCATTTGGAGGCCGCCCATGCCGCCTGGGTTGACGACGTTCTGGGCAACGGTGACGCCGGCTTTATTCTTGCTATCGCGGGCGGCGAGGGCCTCGACGCTCGGGATCCGTGAACCGCCTGGCGTGCTCATACCGCCGCGAGGGCCGCGGGCACCGTAGAAGTTGGGATTGGCAACGGAGCGAAGGGCGTTGAAAGCATTGCCGGCCTTTTCGTTGTCATTCTTGGCCGAATGGCGTTTCTGGGCGGCCGGCGAAACGAGCGAGAGTTCGGTGCGTCGCCCGTCTTTGAGCGAAATCTTGATCGGTGCGTTGTCGGTCAGAGTGATGATCTTCATTTGCTTCGACTGGTTCGGCATCCCCGCATTCTGGGTGATGATGAGCCGAGCGCGATTGCTGAGAACCTGGCCATAGACGCGCGAGACGGTGATTTCGTACTCGCCGGGAAGGGCCTGGGCGACGACGTATTGGCAGTTGGGTTCTTTGTCCAGGAGGTTATAGCCGATCATGATGCCGCCGCCTGGAGTTTGCGGTTGGTCCCATGAGGCGACGCTGCTGCAGGGTTCCTTGACGCGGAGATCCAGCTCGGCCGGTCCGCCGACGGAATCCCAGACAAGCTGGACGACGAGGTCACGCTGATTGAGTCGGGCCAGCGCGGATTCCAGCGACTTGGCTTCGCCGTCGCGTTTTTCGGATTTCAGCGTGCTGGCAAGCGAGTTGAGTCGCTTGCGAGCGAGTTGATGGAGAAGCGTGTTGTCAACAGGCCAATCCTGGCTGACGAGGTTGCCGACGGCCCATTCCATGGCGTTGGCGTCCTTGGCCTTCTCCGCGCAGGCGAGCGCGAATTCGTAGGCGTGGTAATCGGTCGGTTCGAGCTGGGCGGCGTGCCGACAGAAGGCGATGGCCCGATCGTGTTCACCGCGATCGGACACAGCGCGGGCGGCACTGAGGAAGCCCTGAGCGTCATTCGGGTCAAGGGCGATTCCCGACATGCGGACGCGGCGGATTTCCTCGGGATCGCCGCCGGACATTTCCAGTGCGATGGCGAGCGATTCAAAGACCCACGGACGAACAACGACGGAGTGTCGCAGGTTCGCCTTGAGGAACTCGGCGGCGTGCTTGAATTCGCCTGCTTCAAAAAGAAAATCGGCAGTGGCGATGACGTGGCCGGGCTGAATGCCGGGTTTGGCGAGAGCGTCATGCCAAATCTTGTTCGGATCGAGGTTGGCGCCTTTGTTGATGCCGGTTTTGTCGTTCTTGGCGATTTCCATGCCGGCACCCACTTTGAGCACGGGTGCTTTTTTGCCTTCGAGTTTGGCGAAGATGCGGTCGCGCATTTCTTCATTGAGGAAGGCTGCTGCGCCTGCCTTCTTGGCCCCGCCGCCGCCGAAGATGCCGCCGGTGATAGAGGTATGGATTCGTGACGGCGCACGCACGAGAAGCGCCTGGGTCGGTGCGAAATAATCGATCGAATTTTTCTCGGGGTTGATCGTGGCATTGGGGTCCGCTCCGGGCGGCATGGCGCCGACCATCGCCATGCCTGGTAGCATGCCCGCCATCATACCGGGGAAGCCGGGCATCATCATTGGAAAACCCATCATCATGCCGGGCATCATGGGCATCATGGCCATGACGCTGGCTGCATTGGGAGCGTTCCAGTTGCCAGGATCGACGATGCGGGTCAGGATGTCGATGAGGGGGAGCGCTTCAAACATTTGTTGTCCGCCCATGATACCACCCATACCGCCGCCCATCATGCCGGGCATACCGCCCATCATGCCGCCGCCCATCATGCCGGGCATACCGCCCATCATACCGCCGCCCATCATGCCGGGCATACCGCCCATCATGCCGCCGCCCATCATGCCGGGCATACCGCCCATCATGCCGGGCATACCGCCCATCATGCCGCCGCCCATCATGCCGGGCATACCACCCATCATACCGCCGCCCATCATGCCGGGCATACCGCCGCCCATCATGCCGGGCATACCACCCATCATACCGCCACCCATCATGCCGGGCATACCACCCATCATACCGGGCATACCGCCACCCATCATGCCGGGCATACCGCCACCCATCATGCCTCCCATCATCATACCGCCGCCGCCGCCGCCGCCGGAGGTACTGAACTGTTGAATCAGATCGGCAACAGGATAGACGCGCACTACTTTGTCGGCGACATAGGCGTCAACGGTCGTGATTTCGATGTAGCTTCGGCGAATGAGATAGGTCGCTTTGCCTTTGGCGACTTGCGACAGCATCATTTTGAACGCGAGATTCAGCGTGATTTCCCCAGGAATGTCCGGAAGGGCAACTTCCTCGTCGTAAACGCTGCCTTCCGCGCCGGCCTCGGCAAGGAATGCTCGTTCGTCCACGAGGATTGGTGTCTTCTTGAGATATTTGGTCGATAGCAAATCGAGCGCGTCCTTGAGTTTTTCTTTGCCTGGGAGTATCTTTTTGGGGATTTCCGATTGCTGCAATAAATCGTAAATACGCGACGCTTCCTGCCGACCTTTGTCGTCATCGAGGAAGAAACTGCCGACGTCGTATTTTCCCTTGCGCGATTCGGTGATCGCTTTCCAGGTCTTCAACGGCGGAAAGTGCATGGCCGGCTCATCGGGAAATGGCACATGCGATTTTTCGACTTCGAGCAGCACGGCGAGCCATTTTTCCTCGCGTTTGCGGATCATCTGGTGATGCAGTTGCAGCGGATAGGCGGCCAGGGCGATGTCGTAAAACGCCTTGGACGCGACGGGCACACGCTGACCTTTTCGCCGCGCTTCGTCTTGGATATCGACCATGGCGTTGACGACATTCATGCGTGTGCGTTCGTCGAAACGGGCCTGGATCATTTGGTTTTTGTAAAGGCGGAATTGCTGATCGACGCGATCTTCCCAGGTCTTGCGTTCTTGTTCGCGCGTCAAATTCGCCTGAGCGACGGCGATGGCCTTGTTCTGGTCGTCTTTCTTGAGCCGAGATCGCATCACTTCCGTTGCCGAGTCGCGTAGCGAGTTTTCCAGGCGATTGGACAACCCGTCGCGAATTTGTGCCCCAAGGTCGGGGTGGCTCTTGACGCGCTCTTTGAGGAGCTTTAGAGCTTCCAGCGTGCCATCGGGGTCGTTGGTCAGGGTCTTGCGGGCTTGTCGAATGGTGTCGTCAACGAGCTGGTTTATTTTCTGTTCTTCGACGGCCTGGCGTTCGCGGTGTTCGCGAATGAGGTTTTCCGGTGCGAGGGCGGGTTGCTTCGGTTCCGGAAATTTGGGAGCGTTTTTGGCTTCGTCTTGAGCGAGTTCCAGAAGGTTCACGTTGACCCATTGCTGCTTACCCTCGACGACTTTGAGCATCTTACCTCTGCCCGCGCGATTATCGAGTTGCTTTTTGAGCATGTCGCGCGTCAGCGTGCCGTCTTTCAAGCGATCGACGACGCGAATACCTGCCTCGGCCTGGGGATCGTGCGGAGCGAGTTGCCGAGCTTGCTGAAAGAATCGGCCTGCGGCTTCGATTTTGTTGTCGGAGAGCGCCAATTCGGCGCTTTCGATGCACTCCAGGTGCTGCAAGCGG
>CAMAUE010000117.1 GCA_945861245.1 Singulisphaera sp. GP187 | reverse complement strand
CTGTTTCCTTAGCATTTCCATCGGAAAAGCGAAGGGTGGAGCCCGAGCTGAGCGTGATCTGAGTGCCATCGGCGAGAAGAATCTCCATCTGACTTTCATCGTCGCCCACGTTGATCACCTGTCCAGATCGGATGGTGTCGTTGACATTCGCGGGTATGGTTTTTCCCGATGCATCGGCGATTTGAACATTGCCAACAACCGAACGGACCGTGGCAAACGGTTCGGAAGTTGGAGAATTCGGTCGAGGCTCATCTGGCCCAGGTCGCCACAAGAGCCCAACCGCAATCAGGACGCAGGCAGCGAGGGTGACTCCAATCATCGAAAGCCATACACGGGATCGGGAGCGAGACGCCACGGCCGTGGAAGGCATCACGGCTTCTTTCTCGCCCGATTCGAGCAATGCCAGGTCGTGCCCGCTCGATTCGCGCAGCACATCCTCGATCATGGCAACCTGGTCGAAGTATTCCCAGAAGGCTTGCCTTGCTTCAGCCGAAGTACGCAAGCGATCGCGGAGTTCATTCGATTCGTTGTCAGTCAGGCGATGTTCCTGATAGGCATCGAGCAGATGAAATAATCGTTCGTCCATTCATGCCTCTCCTGCCGCCAGACGGCGGCGCGTGCATTCCTGCAGAAACTTTCGGGCGCGTGTCAACGCGACGTGAACCGCATTTACAGTCCAGGTCAGACGCTGAGCGATTTCCGAAGGTGACACAGGCGCCTCGGCGTAACGCATCTCCAGAATCTGCCGGGCTCGAGGCGCCAATTCCTGAATACAACCTGCCAGGGCCGATCGGCGTTCTTCCCAGGTGTCGTCGGCGTTTCCTGCGGAAGCGGCCAAGGTCTCCAGAAGGTCGTCGTCAAGCAACTGAGGCCTTCGGCTATACTTGCGGAAATACTCCAGAGCCTTAAGTCGCGCGATCCCGCGTGCCCAGGCTAAAAAATTGCCATCGACGCGAAAATCCTCCGCCTTGTGAGTCACCGTCAAGAAAATCTCTTGAAAGAGATCCTCGGCTGCCGCGCGATCCGAAACCAGTCCGAAAACGAATCCGCGCAATCGCGCGGAGTGCTGCAAGAACAGTCGCTGGACCCCCGCGGTGGATGACTCGTCGTTGGCCATACAAAGTATTGTCGGAATCGTACAAGGACTTAGCAGGCGAAGAAGATATTTTCCGGATCTTCCGCTTGCGGTTTGGCGTAACCCGTTGACTCCGGATTATTTACGCTAATCCGCAAGCGGCGGTCTTGCCAACTTTGCCGGAGATCCAAAAAAGATTGCTAAGTTTCGCCCCCGTGGCATCAACCAATAATGAGGCAAAATCAGGTGCGTCCTGTGATCTTTTGTGCACAACGCCAGGCCTATTCAAACCAGCCCCCGAGAGGTTGCATGGAATTTTACAGTTCTCTTGATCGAGATCATTCGGGACCAGGTCAGGTACCCCCCTCCTGGCGATCGGTGATCTCGGTATTTTCTTGTCTGGTCGTTGGTTGTGCAGCGATCTTGTTTGTATTGGCGCCCTTCCTCGCGGGTCAAGAAAAAACCGGTTCGGCAACCGGGGACTTGAAATTCGCCACGGCTGCCGAAAGCAAGAATGAATACGCCCGTATTGCAAAACCATTTTTCGCCAAGCATTGCGTTGCCTGCCATAGCCCCAAAAATTCTGAAGGCGACTTGGACCTGACCCAACTTGATCCGGACATGAAGGAGAGTTCTAGCGGAGCACGCTGGGCGATGGTCGTCGAGAAGCTGACTCGTGGTGAAATGCCTCCGCGCGATCGCCCGCGTCCGGAGGCGGAGAGCCTTGCTGGAGTGGTTCGCTGGGCGCATGCCGAGGCCAAACGGGCAGGCAAACATTTTTCGCGACGTGCCGCACACGTCAACGGCAATCTGGTGTCTCACAAGGTTCTATTCGATCCCAAGAATATCCCGCCCTACCAGGGGGATCCTCGTGTCCGCAGGCTCAGTCCGGAGATCTATAAGGGATTTTTGAAGGACCATGGAAATATCAAGGGAACCGGCCAGCCGTTCTCTCCGGAGGGGAGAAATACCTTCAAGGATATGGGTGCGCCCACGATTGATGAGCCAGTCACCGCGCAGCTCCTTCAGAACGCACTGTTGATTGCCGAGAACCAGACGGCCCACAAGATCGAAGGCGAGAAAATTAAAGGGATTGGGAATGTTCCGAAGGAATTCTTGGCGCTTCTTGATCCCAAGACTCCGCCGAGCGATCAGCAGATCGAAGCCGCGGTTGCTCTTCAGTTCAACACGATTCTCAAACGTCAGCCGACGGACGCCGAGCAGAAGCGATTCGCCGGCCTCATGAAGAAGACCATCGCCGACGCGGGTCCGATCCATGGCGTTCGCTATGGGCTGGCGGCAGTGCTGCTTTTGCCGGAGGCGGTTTTCCGCATGGAGGTGGGTACGGGGAAGGCGGATGAAAAGGGCCGAGTCCGGCTGGCACCGCGCGAGATCGCCTTCGCCCTCGCGTATGCACTGACCGACAAGCGTCCCGACGCCAAGCTCTTGACGACTGCCGCAACAGGGGGACTCGACAACGACGAAGGGGTGGCCAAGGAAGTCCGGCGGATGCTGGACGACCCGAAGGCGGACAACCCGCGCATCCTTCGCTTTTTTCAGGAGTATTTCGAATATCCCAAGGCCGTGGACGTATTCAAAGAAACGACTGGCTCGGTCGTCCATCTCGGACACGATCCGAAGGTGCTGGTGGAAGATACCGATAAGCTGGTGCTGTATCTCTTCGAACAAGACAAAGAAGTGCTTCGCGAACTCCTCACGACGAACAAGAGCTTCGTCGCGATCAAGTCGGCTTCGACGTTCGCCCAATTTCGTAAGGCCCGCGTCGACGCCATCGCCAAATTCGAGGCGGAAAAGGCGAAGAACCCCGAGAGATACAAGAACCGAACGCTTCAACTTCCAGGCAAGGCCATTTACGAATCGTATGGCTTGAAAGACTTTCCAGACGTTCAGCCCGTTGAACTGCCCGGGGATCAACGAGCCGGGATAATGACCCAACCCTCGTGGTTAGTGGCGTTTTCGACGACCTTCGACAACCACGCCATCTTTCGAGGGAAATGGGTGCGCGAACGTCTGTTGGGAAACGCGGTGCCGGACCTTCCTGTCACCGTGGACGCTCAGTTGCCCGATGCCCCGGAGAAGACCCTGCGTGAACGCATGAGTGTCACCAAGGAGGAGTTTTGCTGGAAATGCCATCGGTTCATGAATAACACCGGCCTGCCGTTCGAACAGTTCGATGGCTTCGGCCGATTTCGCACCACCGAGCGGGTGGTCGACCCGGAGGCTACGGCCAAGAATGTTGACGGCAAGGGCAAATCAAAGGGCCCGTTGTTTCGCGATGTCGCAGTTGACACCACGGGATCGATCGCCCACGTCGGCGACCCGTCCCTGGAAGGCGATGTGAAGAATCCGATCGAATTCGTCAAGAAGCTCGCAGGTTCCGAGCGTGTCGAGCAGGTCTTCGTTCGCCACGCCTTCCGTTATTGGCTGGGTCGCAATGAGACCCCCGGCGATGCTGGCAGCCTTCAAGCCGCCCACAAGGCCTATCGCGCCAACCAGGGGAGTATGAAAGCGCTCATCACGGCTCTCTTGGCAAGCGAATCGTTCCTGTACCGCGTTCCCGTTGTGACCGAAAAGAAGTGATCGAAATTTGTTAATCCTTCTATTGGAGACTTACTATGCTGTTCAATCGTCGTGAATCCTTGAAGGCCCTCGGTCTGTCGGCCGGCGCGACCTTTCTCTCGCCGATCATGTCCAAACTGCAAGCCCAGGCTTCGGGGCGACCGATGGCTCCCAAGCGATTCGTCTTCGTGGTCGAAAGCAACGGCCTGCCCCACGAACAAATCACTCCCGCCGGCATCACGCCAAGAAACTACCAGCGGGCCACCGACCTTCTCGATGTGTCCCTGGCTGACAAGGCTCTCCCCTTCTCCCTGGAACCGATTCAACGCTGGAAGAACAAGGTCACGATCGTGCAGCGCCTTTCCGGCCGAGTCTGCCCCGGGGGCCACTCGAACAACTTCAGCGCCCTCGGCAGCTTCCAAATGGTGCGCGAAAGCCAGACCATCGCCGGCGAAACGATCGATGGCGCTCTCGCTAAGCACCTGGGCGGCATCTTTCCGCATATCGGCCTCGGCATCTCCAAGCATCTCGACAACAACGCCATTTACAACATCTCGGCCTGGGGGCCCAATCGAGGGATCCCCACGATGTGCAAGCCCGACCAGGCCTACCGAACCCTGTTTGGCAGCATCGCCGAAGGAAGCGGGCAACAGGAATTTGCCGCCCGCAACCACTTGCTCGACTTCATGCGGGCTGAAGTCCGAACGGCCGAGAGAACGTTGGCCGGCCCGGAACGCGAGCAATTCGGGGCCTACCTGGAAACCTTCGAGACGCTCCGCAATCGTCAAAGCCGGCTCAACGAAATTCGCCACACCCTGCGAGCGAATGGCCCGGTCGTCACCGACAAATATCGCAGCGCGGTGGAAACCGACCGCCTGGACGCCCAGTTCGACCTCGGCGCCGCCGCTCTCATCTGCGGACTGACCAACGTGCTGACGCTCTCGTCGGCGGCCGGCAGCCAGGACTTCGACATCACCTTCCGCGGCTTGGGGCTTAATATCGACAAGCACTCCATCGGTCATGGCGGCAGCTACCAGGGCAGGACCTGGTCCGAACTTTCGAGCATGATTCGCCGTTATCACTTCGATCTGATCGCCGGATTGATGCGTAAACTGGAAGCCGTTCGCGAAGGCAATGGCACGATGCTCGACAACACGGTCATCCTCTACCTGAGCGACGGGGCCGAAGGGCATCACAGCCGGTGCTGGGAATGGCCGATGGTCATGATCGGCAACATGGGCGGCCGTCTGCGGACAGGTCGGTACGTCGATTACCCCGGCCACGGTCAGCGCGGCCACCGTACCACCGCCAACATGTACGTCACCCTGCTGAACCTCGCCGGCTCACAGCAAGAGTCCTTCGGCATGGCCGACCCCGCCCTCAGGGACTTCGACCAGCACGGCCCGCTTTCCGAGCTATTGGCGTAAGGGGGGAGTGAAGGAAATGGGCAAAGAATAGACGTAAGTCCTTGATTGCCAACAAACCCTTGGCCTCAACTGGGTAACTTAGGCTAACGCATGATCCGAATCGGCCCCGGCAAACCCGCCCACAAGATGCCAAAAAAGGACTGGAAAGGAAATTCAATGACCAAGCGAATACCCGTGAATTGCGGCTCTCCCGAGCATGCTTTCAATCGACGAGCGTTTCTTGGCGGCGTTGGCGGCGCATTGGCCGCGACCGTCGGGCTGGACGTGCTTGGCGAGCCGCTCTTGGCAAATCAGCTACAGCGGCAACAGAAACGCGTGATCATGCTGTTTCTTTCGGGTGGGGCGAGCCAGTTCGAAACCTGGGATCCGAAACCGGGGCGTGCGACGGGTGGTCCCTTCCAGACGATTCAAACATCGATTCCAGGCTACCGCATATGCGAATTGATGCCGCGGATGGCTACACGCATGCACAAAACGGCGGTCATCCGTTCGTTCAGCAGTCCGAATAACGAGCACGCCGGGCGCGGCGTGACCGCGATCTTGAGCGGCGAGCGAAATGATGTCGGCACTCTTCGAACGCCTTCAATCGGCTGTCTGCTCGCCCGCGAACTCTCGCAGCCCGGCAGCCTCGTGCCCGATCACGTGGGTCTGTATACCACGTATGTCGGGTTCAACAATAATGTCCAAGTTGATTTCGCCTCTTTCTTGGGCGCGCGCCACGAACCGATTCACATCCTCAACGGATTGGCCCCCGACGGCAATCAGCTGCCCGCCTTCTTGACGGACCGCGACCATCGGGATCGAGAGACGCTTCGCGACCAGCTGGCGCAAGGCTTCCAGGCCAACCGCGAGCGCGATGCCACCGTCGCCAGCCATCGGATGGCCTACCAGCGCGTCCGCGGATTGATGGACAATCACCGCCTCTTCGACATCTCGCAAGAACCGCGGACCATTCGCGATCGCTACGGACACTCACTTTTCGGACAGCAGGCGCTCGTCGCTCGCCGACTTGTGGAAGCCGGAGTGCCATTTGTTCGCCTGAATCGCGGCTGGTGGGACTCCCATGGCGAGAACTTCGAGATCCACGCATCGCTGGTACCCGATCTCGACAAGGTCATGTCGGCGCTCCTCGAAGATCTGGAGCAGCGTGGTCTCATCGAGAATACGCTTGTCGTCACGTTTGCGGAGATGGGGCGAACTCCACAGATCAACGCCATGCGCGGGCGCGATCACTGGGGACGATGCTGGAGCGTGACCCTGTCTGGTTGCGGCATTCGGGGCGGCGTCGTTCACGGCAGCACCAATGCCGATGGCACCGATGTCGCCCAGGATCGAGTGTCCACTGCCCAGTTTTTCGCCACGATCTTTCGAGCGGTTGGCATTGATCACCAAAAGGAATATACCGCCCCCGACGGTCGGCCGATCATGTTGACTCCTTACCACACCCAACCCGTCAGCGCCGTCCTGGCCTGATCCGTCCGCACTATGGGACTTTTGCCGGAGACTCACATGCTTGCTCCCAACCTTGATCGAGTTCGCATCAGCAAGACCGTTACGCATCCGGGAGACTTTCTATCAGTCGCCCGCGAACCGAACAGCGAGCGCTTGTGGATCGGACACACGGACTTCAAGATTTACACGATCGATTTCGCCGCCGCGTCGCCGACAGCAACGGCGATTTTCGAGGGTCATAACAGCTACGTCAGCGCGCTCCGTGTGATCGGCGCCTCGCTCGTTTCCGCGAGTTGGGATCGCAAACTCATGTGGTGGGACATCCAGAACCGGCGCCTGGTGCGAACGGTGGCGGCTCACGAACTTTGGATTCGTCAGCTTGCCGTCAACACCGCCCAGAGTCTGCTGGCAACGGTCTCCGATGACATGACGTGCAAATTGTGGGACGCACAATCGGGCCGACTGGTTCGCCAACTGGGCGGCTTTGAGGAGCGGCTGCCTCGCTACGATTACCCCAACAAACTATTCGTGTGCGCGTTCTCGCCCGATGGACGTCATGTCGCCGCCGCAGACGAGGCGTGTCGGGTGATCGTCTGGGAAACAGAAAGCGGCCGAGAAGCGGCACGATTCGACGCCAGCGGCTTCTTCAAGGCGGACTGGGACCGCAACAACCATCCCTACGGCGGCATTCGCTGCATGGCGTTCACGCTGGATGGTCGATCGCTGGCCTTGGCTGGCATGGAAAATACCGATGTCGCCATCATCAACGGCAAGGCGCTGGTGCAGATCTTCGACTGGCAAACCGGGCGGAAAAACTATGAACTGAAACTCGGCGGCAATATTCAGTTCGAATGCCTCTCTTTTCACCCGCAGTCGGAATGGTTATTGGCCGCTCCTGGCGCCGGAGGTGCGGGCGCATTGTATTTCTTGAACTCGGCCCAGCCTCGCGTTCTCAAAGAGACTCCAGCCACAATGCAGACTTTTGCTATGACGGTCAACGAAGCGGCCGACGCATTCTATACCGTCGGCCGTGGCAAAGCGCTGAAATGGGAAATCCCCGCCTGACAAGAATCTTCTCATGTCGCCGTCCAACCGGAAGTTGAGCATTCAGCTATGAAATACTCGAATATACTCCTTGTCGTAGGCCTGGTGTTGGGATCCTCTGTTACGGCACGGGCACAGGACCTTCTCCCCCCGGACCGACCGATCAGCGAGGCAATCGATCATTACCTCGACGCCAAGCTGCGCAAGGTAAATGTTGAACCGGCGCCGCAAGCGCCCAGCACCACTTTGGTCCGTCGGCTCTACCTCGACCTGGCGGGGCGCATCCCCACGCCGGCGGAAGCCCGCGATTTTCCCCTTTCCAAGGATCCGTTCGCCAAGGGGAAGCTGATCGAATCGTTGCTGGCCTCCCCTGAATTCGTCCGACACAATGCCAAAGAGTTCGACGTCATGCTCCGCAATGACAACCCCGACGCGGGAAGTCTGCGGCCTTATCTCCTCCAGGTTTTCCAGGAAAACCGCCCATGGGATAGGATATTCCGCGATCTGGTCGGCGCGTCGGAAACAGCCAACCCCACCAAGCCCGAGAGTTTCGTCCTCAAGCGACTCAAGGATCCCGACGCGCTCACGCGCGACGTCGCCAGCCTCTTCTTCGGGCTCAATATCACCTGCGCCCAGTGCCACCGCCATCCGGAGATCAGCAGCCTGACTCAGGACTACTTCTTCGGCATGAAGGCGTTCTTCAGCTACAGCTACGATTTCCAGGGGCATCTTCTCGACCGTCAGTATGTGAAACTCGCCGACTTCAAGACCAAGGCCGGCGAGACTCGAAAAGCGTCGCTGCTGTTCCTGTCGGGAACAAAGATCGAGATCGACGCCTTGCCCGACGCAGAGATGACCAAGGCCATTCAGGCGGAGAGCAAGGTCATTCAAGAGGCCGCCAAGACCTACGCCAAGTCGAAACAATTACCGCCTACTCCCAAATTCCGACCCCGTACGCGGCTCGCGGAAATCGCGCTCGAAAACGCCAATCGCGAGATGTTTGCGCGTTCCATCGTCAATCGCCTCTGGTTTCGTTTTTACGGCCACGGTCTGGTCATGCGTGTCGATCAGATGCACGCGAAGAATGAAGCCAGCCATCCGGAGCTGTTGCAATGGTTGACGCGCGATTTCTTGGCCCACAACTACGACTTGAAGCGATTGTCTGAAGGGTTGGTGAGCAGCCGGGCTTACGCACGCTCCAGCGAATGGAAGGGGAAGGAGCCGGCCAAGGATATCTTTGCGGTCGCTGTCGTTCGGCCACTCACCCCGGCGCAATGGGGGCTGTCCCACCGTTTGGCCAGCAACCCTGGAGTCTTGAAGATCGGTGAACCCGCGGAAGTACGCCGAAAAGCACTCGACGCAATCGAGTCGCAATTGCCGAAGATGTTCGGAAACCTGATCGAGCAACCCCGGGAAGAATTGCAAATTGGCATAACCGAATCGCTCAAACTGAGCAACGACCCGGCTCTGCTCAAGATCACCGGCGACAAGCTGGTTCCCGCTCTGCGGAAACTGCCCAACGCCCGGCAACAGATCGATGAGGCCGTCTGGGCTATCCTGTCTCGCCCCGCCTCGCCCACGGAATTCGAACTCTTTGGCGACTATCTCTCACAGCGAAAGGATCGGCCTGACGACGCGCTCCAGCATATGGCCTGGGCGCTGATCAACAGTCCGGAGTTTCGCTTTAATCATTAGTAACTGATAATCTGCATTCATCCCGCCGCCTGGTTCTCCGGTCTGTGCAATCAGGGCCGAGGGCTGATTCGCGAGTAACTCGAGGTTCCTGTTATATGATCCGTTCCGTTGCCCTGGCGTGCGTCGTGTCGAGTTTGCTGTGCGGGGTGCCGGCTGCGCGCGCCGGTGCGGGGGTCGAGTTTTTCGAGAAGAAGATTCGGCCTGTCCTCGTCGATCATTGTTATGCGTGTCATTCGGCCGAGGCGGCGCGGAACAAAAAGTTGCGCGGCGGTTTGTATCTCGACAGCCGAGCGGGCATTCGCGATGGCGGCGACAGCGGCCCGGCCGTCGTCCCCGGCAAGGCAAAGGACAGCTTGATTCTGAAGGCGCTGCGCGGGCAGAACGATCTTTCGATGCCGCCCAAAGGGCTGTTGCCCGAGAACGTGGCGGCTGACTTCCAACGCTGGATCGAGATGGGAGCGCCCGATCCTCGCGATGGGGCGACGAAGAAAAGTGTCGCGAAGATCGACGTCGACGCTGGCCGGGCTCACTGGGCGTTTGCGCCGCTGAAGCAGCCGAAGGAGCCGGGCGTCAAGAAATCGTCCTGGGTGCGGACGCCGATCGACGCGTTTTTGCTCGCCCGGATGGAGGCCGCCGGCCTCGCGCCGGCCGCGGAAGCGAACCCGCGAACGCTGCTCCGCCGCGTTTATTTGGATCTCATCGGCCTGCCGCCGAGCCCCGAGGATCAGGCCGCGTTTCTGAAAGATCCGTCGCAGCAGGGGTTCGAACGCGTCGTCGATGATTTGCTGTCGCGTCCGCAATACGGCGAGCGTTGGGCGCGGCACTGGCTCGATGTTGTTCGCTATGCCGAAACTCACGGCTACGAACGCGACGAGCTGAAGCAGTTCGCCTGGCGATATCGCGACTACGTCATCAAGTCGCTGAACGACGACATGCCGTACGATCAGTTCGTGCGCGAACAGCTTGCGGGCGACGAGCTGCCCGGAGCCGACTCGCGAACGCAGATCGCGTCGACGTATTTGCGTCTTGCCCCTTACGATAGCATCGCCGCCAATCGCCAGGTCGCGCAACTCGATTTCCTCGACGACACGCTGGGCACGACGTCGGTCGCCTTCATGGGTTTGACGATCCAGTGCGCACGCTGCCACGACCACAAGTTCGAGCCGATCTCTCAGGAAGATTACTATCGGGTGATGAATGTATTCGCTCCGCTCAATACGAACACCACCGCGGGCGAGGTCGGCAACGACCGCGAGAAAGCGGAGATTTTGAAGGGACTGCCCGTGTGGGAGGCGGAGTTCGCCAAGGTCGGGGGAGGCTTCGACGCTCTGCGGGCCGACATCCTTGCCCGCGCCGACTTCGCAAGCGGCAAGCTGAAAATGCCCCCGAAGGAACGCGACGACTACGTCGCCGTCTTGCGGACAGCGCCGGCCAAGCGGTCGAAGAAGCAAGAGGAGTTGCTCGGCCTTCAGGGAACGCGGCGTCTGGAAGAGACGCTCAAGCAAATCGCGACGCCGGACGAAAAGAAGGAACTCGCCCGCCTCGAAGTCGACGTCAAAGCCCTTCTCGCCCGCAAGCCGCAGATTTTGCAAGGCTATGCGGCCGGCGAATTGGGCAGCAACGGCCCCTTCAAATCGAGCGGCAAGAAGGGCGAGTTGCCGATGATTCATCTGCTGATTCGCGGCGAGTACAACAAGAATGGGGCGCCGGTCGCGCTCGGGGTGCCGACGATTCTGGGCGACGGGCCGAAATCGCCGCCGTCGCCTGCCGGGAAGTCGTCGGGGCGGCGTCGCTGGTTCGCCGAGTGGCTGACTCGCGAGTCCCGGCCGCTGTTGGCGCGGGTCATGGTCAATCGCGTTTGGCAATATCATTTCGGCCGCGGGCTGATGGCAAATGCGAACGAGTTTGGCTTGAGCGCCGGCTCGCCGAGCCATCCGGAACTTCTCGAGTGGCTCGCCCACGATTTTGAATCCAACGGCATGCGGCTCAAGAGTCTGCATCGCCGGATCGTGCTGTCGTCGGCGTATCGGCTGTCGTCGCGGCATGCGAACCCCGAGGCGGATCTCGGGGCGGCGCTGTATTCGCGCTGGGAGCCACGGCGTTTGGAAGCGGAAGCGATTCGCGACTCCCTGCTCGCGGTCAGCGGCCGGCTCAATCTCAAGATGGGCGGGCCGAGCATTTCGCCGCCGATCGATGCGTCGGATATTATCGTAGGTGCCTCCTCCGGCCTGGGCTGGCAGAAGTCGGACGAAGCGCAGGCGTCGCGGCGCAGCGTTTACGTGTTCGCCAAGCGGGCGATTCCGCTGCCGGAGTTTCGCCTGCTCGGCATGGCGGACCCGAGCGTGAGCACGTCCAGGCGGGTTGTGCCGACCACGGCAGTGCAGGCTCTGGTCATGTTCAATGGCCGACTCGTTCACGAACAGGCCGGGGCCCTGGCCAAGCGGCTCGTCGCGGAGGTCGGCGATCAACCGGAAAATCAGGTGCGTCGCCTCGTTGAACTGGCGCTGTGCCGGGACGCGACGGCCGAGGAGCGGCAGATGCTCGCTCGCTTCCTTGCCGAACATCCGCGTGCCGGCCAGCGCGACGTCGGCGGCGTCCCGGTCGCGCTTCAGTCGCTGTGCCTGGTGATTTTGAATACCAACGAATTCGTCTACATGAACTGAGGTCGAACGATGAACGGTGCAAATTTTTGCGGACGGACGCGGCGGGAGTTTCTCTGCCAGGCCGGCAACGGCTTCTTCGGCACGGCCATGGCATACATGCTTGCCCGCGACGGTTTCCTCGGCTCGGCTCGGGCCAACGCTCCCGCGGCGCCGGTGGGTCCCGCCAAGGCGTGCATCTTCCTCTTCATGGCGGGCGGACCGAGCCACGTCGACACCTTCGACCCGAAACCCACGCTCACTCGCCTCGATGGGCACAACCATCAGTTTCCCACCATCGGCCTCACCCCCGGAAAAAGCGGCATCCTGAAAGGTTCGCCGTTCCGCTTTCCAAGGCGAGGCCAATCGGGCCTGCCGATCTCCGATCTTTTCCCCGAACTCGGCAGTTGCGCCGACGACATGGCCATTCTGCGCGGGTCGTATGCCGATAGCCACGCTCACGGCTCCGCCACGCTGCAAATGAACACTGGCTTCATCCGCCAGGGCTTTCCCAGCATCGGCTCTTGGGCGTACTACGGTCTCGGAACAGTCAATCAAAACCTGCCCGGCTTCGTCGTCATCGTCAATGGGCCTCCTTATTCCGGGGCGCAGAACTGGAGTTCGGCGTTCATGCCCGCCCGCTTCCAGGGGACCGTGTTTGGACAGGGCCGCGACACCATCGCCAATATCCGCTCCGCCGGCAACGTCGCCGCCGAGGAACAGCGCCGACAAATCGAACTGCTCAACTCCCTCAACGAACGCCACCTGACCGGCGCCCCGCAAAGTTCGGAATTGGCGGCCCGCATCGCAAGCTATGAACTCGCTTTCAACATGCAGGCCCACGCCCCCGAGGCCACTGATCTCTCCCGCGAATCGGAAGAGACGCTGCGGCTCTACGGCATCGGTAACGGCCAGCCGTCCGATTCCTTCGGCCGCAGCTGCCTGACGGCCCGACGACTCGTCGAACGGGGCGTCCGCTTCGTGCAGCTCTTCCACGCCAACTGGGACACGCACGGCGAAAACGATGCCCGGCATCGACAGCTATGCGGGCAAACCGACCGCCCCATCGCCGGCCTGTTGAAGGACCTCAAGCGAATGGGCCTGCTCGAATCGACGATCGTGGTCTGGGCCGGCGAGTTCGGCCGCACGCCGTTCGCGCAAAGGCCCGGCCCCAACGCCGGCCGCGATCACCACCCGACCGGCTTCACCACGTGGCTCGCCGGCGGCGGCATCAAGGGGGGCATCGCCCACGGCAGCACCGACGAATTCGGCTACGCCGCCGTCGAAAACCGCACCCACGTCCACGACCTGCACGCCACCATCCTGCACCAGTTCGGCCTCGACCACGAACGTCTCACCTACCGCTACAACGGCCGCGATTACCGCCTCACCGATGTCGAAGGCAACGTGATCCGCGAGATCGCAACGCAAGGATGACGTGCCGCGGCAAACCGTCGCGACAGGATGACTCTGTCTTCCGGTGATTGAATCAAGCGAGGCCCGATTCCTTCCAAGAACTGTCGCCGATCCAAAACTCGGCCTTTGTCGGAGAGAATGATGAAACTTGCCATGAACCAAAACGACCTCACTCGCCGCGATTGGCTGTGGCTGTCGGCCGCCGGGACGATCGCCGCGGTCCTGCCCGCCGGCGCACCTGCCAAAGGCCCCGACCTTACGCCGGCCTGGCCGCAGGAGAACGGGCCGTTTGGCAATTTCAATCCGCGGCAATATCGCGTCCGGCTGGTCGATGACCTTAACCAGGCCCGTCGGCTCTGGATCAGCGACGAAACCGACCTTGGCCGCGCCAAGGGGAGTGCGTCGGGTTACGTTGACATGCTCGCCGATTTGACGACCCATCCGGGCAGTTCGTCGAGCCTGATCGTCGCGGACGGCAAGGTCTTTGCGAGTTCATTTCGGCCACGAGGAAATGTGTGGGCAGACCGTCAAGTGCGCATCGCCGCGGAAATCGGTCGCTTCACGGCTGAGCGCCAGGCCGCGCTGCGACGCAACACCGCCATCGACGCCGACGACCTCACTCTTGCCATTGATCTTCGCACCGGGCGAACCGTGTGGAAGACCGTCGAGGAGGGTCGAGGGATCAATCGCGCCTCGGGTAAACGCCTTCAGTTTCACGGCACGCCGGTCTATCACGAAGGCCGCGTCTTCAGCCTCGGCACGATGGGCCGGGTCTACTGCTACGATGCCGTCACAGGGCGAAAGCAATGGCAAGACGACACCGGTTCGCTGGTGCGGCATGCGACGGCGATGAAGGAACGGCTCCTGCGCGATCGCAACGAGATGCCTGGCGGCGAAGGCATGGGGGCCTCGCCGATTGTCGCGGGGGGCGTGCTGGTGGTTCCGCAATTTGGGGCACCTGCTCAAGATGTGCCCCTGCGCGGCATGAGTGTTGAAACGGGCCGAACCCTGTGGGAAGTGCCCGCCGCCACGAGTCGTTACGCCACGCCGGCAGTATGGACGCACAATGATCGACAATACATCCTGGCTGCCACGATCCGTGGCGAAATGCGTTTGATCGATCCGCGGAGCGGCAGGGTGCTATGGACGGTGAACGGCCTGACGCCGGTTTATTATCCGTTGTCACCATCCGCGACTCATGTGATGGTCAATATTCCGTCGGCAACCGAGGAACGCCGAGGACTCTCCTGGGGCCGAATGGCGGCATACCGCCTGTCGCCGGAACGAGCCGAGCGAGCCTGGGCCGTGCCGGACCGTGCACCGTTCTGGTTTGAGAATCACATGGACATCTGCGCGATGCGTCGTGTGCAGATTCGCGACGGAAAGGTCTACTACTACACGCAGGGCAAGACGGAGAACCCGCGCGTGACGTCCCACAATTTCCACATCCTCGACGATGCGAACGGCAACGTGCTGCATTCCAGCCAGGATCCCGTCGGCAGCCCGCAGTTCTATCTCGTTGAGGACCGCATCCTCTACAGCCCGGATGCCGCCCATTTCCAGAGAATCCAGTGGCAGTTCTACTCGACCGACCCACGCAACTTCCGCCGCATCGGTGAGCTGTGGACCTGCCCGCACGGGAATACGACCGCATACGAAGTTTTCATTGAACTCCCCTACGTGGATGGCCTCTTCCTCATGCGCGGATGGGCCGGCAACGTCGTCTGCTACGATCTTCGCGCCCGTTGAGTCTTGTTGCAACTCCATTGGTTTTGGTGAACGATCTGAGAGGAGGCCGTCGATGCGATTCCTGTTTTCGGTCTTGTTGCTTGCAACCGTTCTGGTGGTCCCCGCCAACGGCCAAGAGAAGCCTCCGCTCAAGGTCGCCATGCTCATCCCCATTGAACCGTGGGACCGCAAGGCGGGGTTGGAGGCGTGGCGCAAGTGGCTGGAGGACAACTACCGCGTCGAGATCACCTGGATCGAGCCGGCGGTCCCGCAGCCGAACAAGGACACGCCCAAGGATCAGGCGAAGGCCTATTACGCAAAACCTCCGGCCATTCCTGGGCTGGACAAGGCGAGCCAGGCCGATGTTGTTTTCACCGCCTTGACGCACGTTTCCTTGAACGAGAAGGATTCCGTTGAGCTACTCAAACTGCTGACCACCAAACCGGTGGTCGGGGGCCGCCGCTCGCACCACGGCATCGGTTTGCGGTTGCCGAAAGGCAGCGAGTTCGCCCTCAAGAGCCCGGGCGGATTCAGCGGCGGTTACGGCGACCTCATCTTCGGGGGCGGTTTCGCCGGCCATCACGGCGGCACCCAGCAAATCAAGGAAGGCCAGGCCGATCACCCCATCGTCAAAGGGATCCCCGGCCTTGTCTCCTTCAGCCTTCACGACCGTGGCTACAAACACAAACTCGTCGCCGACGATGTGACGGTTCTGATTGAGATGAAGGAGACCCAGCAACCGCAGACGTGGTGCCGAATCAACAAAGACACGAAACAACGCACCGTCTACACCGTCCATGACCCGATCGATATCGAGAAGCACGAATCCGTTCGCGTGATGCTGACCCGCGCTCTCTTTTGGGCCAGTGAACGCAATGAACTGGAGTACAAGAAGAAGTAAGGACTCTCCGCCGCTTGCGGCTTAGCGTGACGCGTCGCGAACCGACGACATTACGCTAAGCCGCAAGCGACAATCCGTTTTTGACATGGGTGAAGCGATGCGAATATTTCTGCCGGTTCTGGTATGGTTGCTCGCAGGTGAGTTCGCCTTCGGGCAAGACCGCCCCGTCGCGAACCCAGGTTTGGTGTTTGTACAGACGTATTGCGTGTCGTGCCACGACGCGAAGAAAAAGAAGGCCGACCTCGATTTGAGCAGATTCGCGGACGAAGCATCACTCCTTGCGAATCGCAAGGTCTGGTCTAATGCGATCCAATATGTCCGCGACGGCGAGATGCCGCCTCGCAGCGCGAAACAGCCGACGGCGGACGAGCGGGAAGCATTTGCCCAGGCAATCCGTGGCGTCTTTCGCCGCGCCGATGCGGGCAAGCCGCGCGATCCCGGCTCGGTCACGATCCGGCGACTCAACCGGACCGAGTACAACAACACGATCCGCGATCTGTGCATGATCGAGTTCGAACCGGCCGAAACTTTCCCGGCCGATGACGCCAGTCATGGCTTCGACAATATCGGCGAGGCCCTGTCGCTTTCGCCGCTGCTGATGGAGCGCTACCTCGACGCGGCGGAGGCGGTCGTCTCGCGCACTCTCGTGACGGGTAAAACGCCCGATCCGTCGGTTCGCATCGGCTTCACTCAGTTCATCACGACCGGCACCAAACTCCCGTATCGAATCTTCGCGTTCACGTCCGAGCCGATCGCCGCGACCTTTCGCCTTGCTGCGGATGGCGATTATCAACTGCGCGTGGAAGGGAAACCGATGGACAAGGATGCAACGCCCCCACAGGTGGCGGTGACCGTCGATGGGAAGGAAGTGAAGCGTCTGACGCTCGCGATTCCCCCGAAAGGAGGCAACGTCAAGGTCGAGATCCCACTTTCCCTGAGCAAGGGAAAACGCCAGGTGAGCCTCCAATGGCTCAACCCACCTCCGGAACTGGAGGCGAAGAAGGCGAGCTTGCCCCCCAGCGTCGATGGTCAGAATCGCGAAAAATACGCTGGCCTCGAAATCTACCGGATCGACCTGGTCGGGCCGACCAACAATCCCCCCGAAGGGCATCGGCGAATCATGGAGTGCGATCCGAAGGCCGAGCCACGCGAGCAGGCGCGGCAGATCTTGAAGCGTTTCGCCAGTCGCGCGTTTCGTCGTCCTGCCGAGTCAGACGAAGTGGACTGCTATGTCAAGCTCTACGACCGCTCGCGCACCGCGGGTCAGAATTTTGAATCGGCGATCGGCACGGCCCTGCAAGCAATTCTGGTGTCGCCGAACTTCCTGTTCCGCGTCGAATTGGACGATCGGCCCCTGGTGAAAGAAGCTCGTCCAATCTCCGAATATGCCCTCGCCAGTCGGCTTTCGTATTTCCTCTGGAGCAGCATGCCCGACGAAGTGTTGCTCGACCTGGCGGCCAAGGGAGAGCTTTCCAAGAAGCTCGACGCCCAGGTTCGCCGCATGCTCGCCGATGCGAAATCCGAGGCCTTCGTCGAAAACTTCGCTCCCCAGTGGTTGGGCATCACCGGTATGGAACGGATCAATCGGGGGGAAAAGTTCGACGTGCTCATGCGCCAGGCGTTGACCCGCGAGACGACGCTCTTCTTCGACGCCGTGCTGCGCGAGAATCGTCCGATCACCGATTTTCTTGACGGCCGATACACGTTCATCAACGGCCGACTGGCCCAGCTCTATGGCCTTGGCCAGTACGCCAAGCATCAGAAGACGGACGCCGTCATTCCCAACCACGCATTCATCAAGGTGGCGTTGCCCGCCGACGGCGTGCGCGGCGGCATTTTGACCCATGCCAGCGTGCTCACCGTGACCAGCGCTCCCGATCGCACGTCGCCAGTCAAGCGCGGCATGTGGATCCTGGAGAACATTCTGGCCTCTCCGCCCCCGCCCCCGCCGCCCAACGTCCCCCCGCTCGACGAACCGGCCGGCGCCAAGGCCAAGGATGGTCTCACTTTGCGGGCCCGACTCGAACTGCATCGCGGCAAAGCCGAATGCGCCGCCTGCCACGCGAAGATCGATCCGCTCGGATTCGCCCTGGAGAAGTTCGACATCCTAGGCCAATACCGGGAGACGGATAAGAGGAAGCCGATCGACGACGCCGGCGAGCTGTCCGATGGCAGCAAATTTCAAGGCGCGGCCGGCTTGCGAACGATCCTGCTCCAGCGGAAGGATCAATTCGCCCGCTGTCTGACCGAAAAGGTGCTCACCTACGGCCTGGGCCGAGGATTAGAAGAGTATGACAGTCCCACGGTCGACGCCATCGCGACGGCCCTGGCGAAAGACGATTACCGATTTCAAACCCTGATTCTCGAGGTCGTCCGAAGCGACCCGTTCCGCCTCAGGCGGGGTCATTCCAAGGAGACAAAATGAACGTATTCCGCAGCAATCCGTTGTCGCGACGCGCGGTCCTCCGTGGCCTGGGCGCGACGATCGCGCTTCCCTGGCTCGAAGCGATGACGCCCCGAAGTGCGCTCGCTTCCGGGAATGCCGGGCGGTTACCCGTCCGCATGGCGTTCCTCTACGTGCCCAACGGCATTCAGATGGCCCAATGGACGCCAACCACCGAGGGCGCGAACTACGAATTGCCCCCACTGCTCACGCCGCTGAATGCGGTCCGCGACGATATCCTCGTGCTTTCTCGCCTGGCGGCTCTCGAAGGGCGACCTTTCACCGACGGCGGCAATCACGCTCCCGCGATGGGCGCGTTTCTGACCGGCGTCCATCCGCAGAAGATTCTGCGCAACGGCATCTCCGCCGATCAACTCGCCGCCGCCCGTATCGGCCATTTGACTCGGCTGCCGTCGCTGGAAATGAGTTGCCATCGCAACGGCAGACCATTGTGCGACGGCTACCCGTGCGTGATGACCAGCACCATGTCGTGGCGTTCTCCTACGCAGCCGATCCCCTCCGAAGGTTCTCCCCGGGCGATCTTCGATCGTCTCTTTCGAGCCACCGATCAGGGCGAACGGCAGAGAAACGCCATCCGGCGGAGCATCCTCGACACAGTCCGGGAAGAAGCGACCAGCCTGAGCCGCCGGGTCGGCAGCAACGACCGACACAAGCTCGAAGAGTACCTTACCTCGCTGCGCGACATCGAACAACGAATCGTCCGCGCGGAAACCATGCCCGCGCCCAGGTTGCCCGAGGGCGCCGCCGCCCCCGAAGAGCGCATCCCGGGCAATTTCTCGCAGTACGTCCGTCTCATGGGCGACCTGATGGTGCTCGCCTTTCAGACCGACGCCACGCGCATCTGCTCGTTCATCTTCGATTCCGAGGGCAGCAGCCGCTCGTATCCCGAAATCGGCATCAACAGCGCCCACCACGATCTCTCGCACCACGGCGGCCGAGAGAACATGGTGCGGAGCATCCTCCAGATCGAGCGCTACCAGGTAACCCAGTTCGCTTATATCGTCGACCGCCTCAAGAGGGTCCGAGAGGGAAACGGCACCCTCCTCGACAACTGCATGATCGCGTATGGCTGCGCCCTCGGCGACGGCAACCGCCACGATCACGACAACCTGCCGATCCTCCT
>CAMAUE010000116.1 GCA_945861245.1 Singulisphaera sp. GP187 | reverse complement strand
GCCATGCAGCACTTTCAGTCGATCACGTTCTTGCTGGCTCATCTCGATCCGGTCCTTTTGTTGCACGCTCATAGCTGTCCTCCTTGCCCAAGGGCGAAAGAGGACATTTCTATTGCGTTATGACCGGACATTTCTATTTTAGTTCAACATTCGCTACCCCTTCACCTTCGCTACATACGCCGCGAGCATGTCCATTTGCTCGAAGAAGTCGTGTTGATCGCAGCCCATCGGGCTTTTGAAGAAGCATGCTAAATGCTTGAGCACGCCGATTTCGCCGCGGCGTTGCGCTAACAGCGTCAGGCGGACGATGTCGAGCAGCAGCGGGGCGGCGAGTAGCGAGTCGCAGCCTTGCCAGATGAACTGCAGGATCATCTTGGTGCCGAGGAAACCCTGGTAGTGAATGTGATTCCACGCGGTCTTCCAGTCGTCGAGCGACTGGATGTACTCGATCGAGACATGCGTTTGCGGTTTGTAGCCGACGATCGAACTGACGACTTGATCCTTGGTTTGAATCTTGGACGCCTTGTTGACGGGATCATCGAGAACGACGCCGTCGCGGTTGCCGAAGATGTTGTGGCCTACCCAGCTGAGGATTTTGAAGTTGCGATGACGGAACATTGGGGCGAGGACGGTTTTCATGAGCGTCTCGCCGGTCTTGCCGTCTTTGCCGCTGACAGAGGCTTTGCGTTCCTCAGCCAACTGGATGGCGGCGGGAAACGATGAGCCGAGCGATGGCGTGAAGTTGATGTACGGGATGCCGAGATCGAGCGCCGCCCAACCGTAAAGCGCGCTGGCGGGAATGCTGGCGTCTTTCGTGTCGAGCAAGGCGCGGAACTTCGCGATGCTGGTGTAGGCGTCGCTCAGTTCTTTCGGCGGTTCGGTGGAGGTAACATTTGCGACGACGACTTGGTCCAGCTTATTCGCTTCGCGGAAGGCACGCAAATCGGTCTGGATGCGTTCCACCGCTTCGCACGGCGTGGCGACGCGGTGCACATCCGGATCGTCGGCGAGTTTGCTAATCGTCGGGCCGGAGCCGAGAATCGTGCCGGGTTTGACGTTGGCGGTCCACTTCTCCAGATCGGGCGTGCAGGCCTGGATCATCGCTTCGGAGAAGACGTTCGAGCGCTGATGCAGATCACGCACCGCTTCGACGTAACTGCTTTTGCGAATCTCGTGGCCGCCGACGACGAACGTGTCGAAATCGTCGAGTTCGACGCCGTCGAAGAGCGGCGATGCCGTTACGAGGCTAGTGGTATCGGTGAGTTTACGGCTAAGAGCCGAGAGGCCGAGAACTGCTGTGGAGCAGACGCCTCCGAGGGCGCCGATGAGCCAAAGGCCGACGCGACGTTGTGTCATGTGAGAAATCTTTCATCCGGTCTGCGCAGGGTTTCGCCAACCGAAACGCAGCAAAGGTCGGTAGGAGCAAGCGGGGTACAGGTCATTCTCGGAACTTCCCCCGCTCAGGTCAAGCATTCCCATTCCAGTTGGCAATGCTTCGCTGACGCGTTGAACCGTTTTATGCCCTCGCCTCCACAGCAAATTTTGGTTCCAACGAAATGATGCCCTTGGATTCTTTCGGATCGAGTTGCGGAGAAAACGCGTGCCATATGCGCAGTTCGTGCCGCTCCCAGACGCGGGTCTGGAATACGATCGTCGGGTCGAGCACGGCATCGGGCGTTTGTGCAAACTCCACTGGCAGGCCGCGTGGAATATAATCCGTGGTCTGTGGTATACTTTACATGGCCGAGATTGTCCGGTCAGAGCCTGAGCGCCAGCGAAGGGCACCCTGCAACGTTGCCCTTCGCTGGCGCTCAGGCTCTGATAAATGCGACAATCTCAACCGTCCGCAGTATAACCACTGAGCCGAAGTCGGGCCGGGCAGCGGACCCCGATTCGGCCGGCTTTTTGAACCCCGAGAACAGCTCGACCGGGTCGTGGAAGTTCGGATTGAAACTCAGGTTTCGAACCAGAGCCAACTTGTCAGCGATTTGGGCCTGGAGCGGGAGCAGCTCGCAGATGTCGAAACCGGGCACGTTCGTCCGAATGGGGTTGAACTCGCCGCGGATTTCGACCGGAGCGTCGGGCTTCATGTCATACGTGTCGATGTGGCTGGGGCCGCCCCACAGGTAGACGTAAATGACCGCCTTCGACGACGCCCGAGGATTGACAGCGCCTTGCGCCTTCAGTCTGAGAAGCTCGGCCAAAGACAGGCCGCCCAAGCCCAGACCGCCGACTTTGAGAAAGTTGCGGCGAGTAAGACCACGACAGAAACGCAGGGGGTTATCACCGTGGAAGGTCAGCATCGGTGGCTTCCTTACAAGAAATTTAACAAGGCGGGATTAACCTGATGATACCAGATGAACGTGGGAATGCAACCCGTCATCGTCGTCCGACCTGGAAGCGGAAATTGTGGTGGCAAACTGACAGCCTGCACTGGGCTTTCATCGGACATTTCCAACATGGCCAAGGGGGGTATCCCAAATAACATGGCCATTCTTGACCATTTTGGAATGGTTATGTCAGACCGTCGCTTGCGCTGGTATATTGGTTTCATCCACTTAAACCGGCTCTGAAGACGTGCGCACGTTCGCGAGATTGACCCCCTGCCACGTCCCATGTCACGGCACGAAAAAACGCGACGCGCCAAGTTTTCGTATCCGACGGCTTTCCGAATGGGACGTGCGCTCTTATAATTATCCTTTGCCGAATGTAGAATTCTTGGAGGGATTACGTCATGATGCCTTGGGGTTTGATTGCGACACTATTAAATTTGATCCTTATTCCGATGAGCATCTTTCTCGTTGGATTAGTTCTGATTCAGCGCGGCAAAGGCGGCGGTTTGATCGGTGCCCTTGGTGGCGCCGGCGGGTCCAGCCCATTCGGCTCACGTGCCGGTGACCAGTTCACCCGGTTGACGATATACATCGCCATCGGTTGGCTGCTGATCACGATGATCCAGGTTAAGGCAATCCAAAACGACAACATGGACCGACCGCGTGCCGCATTCGCTCGGCAAGGCGGCGGTGAATAGGCAATTCAAAACATTGCCGTTCGTTATTTGTCTGCTTTTCCGAGCCGCGACCGTCAGGGAGCGGCCGACTGGATGCCGTGTGCACACTGTCGGCCGCTCCCTAACGGTCGCGGCTCAGAATCCGTCCGGAAAAGCGACATTTCCCACCGTGCGAAGTATTACGAAACAGACCGAGGTTCATGTGCTGTTGAGTATGACAGGATATGGCGAGGCTGCTTTTCAAAGCGATACGCTTACGCTTTCGCTGGAGCTTCGCGCCGTCAACAACCGCTACTTGAAGGTCTCGTTGCGCGCTCCCGAGCCGTATCACTTGCTTGAAGCCGATTTTGAGCGCGTCATCCGCAAAACGATCAAGCGTGGCACGGTCCAGGTGCATCTGCGTTGTGCCCATCAAGCCTCTGCGGACGAATACCGCATCAACGCGGTCGCGCTGCAAAGCTATACCACGCAAATCCGCAACGCCTGTGAGATTCTTGGGCTAAACGACGGCGGACTGTCGATCCTGTCGCAAGTACTGACCTTGCCCGGCGTCATCCCCGGTTCCGCCGGCGCGTCGCAACAGATGCACGAAGATTGGCCCGTTATCGAGCAAACGCTCACGCAAGCCATCGATCGTTTTCAAAAAATGCGTAGAGACGAAGGTGCCGCCATGGCGCACGAGATGCTCAGCCTGAACGACCAGATCGCCAAACATTTGGACGTCATTCGCCAACGTATCCCCGAGGTCACGGCTTCGTTTCGCGATCGGCTCTATGAACGTGTCAAATCGTTAATCAGCGAACACGACGTGCAGATCGACCGTAATGATCTTATCCGCGAAGTCGCCATTTTCGCTGAGCGTAGCGACATCGCCGAGGAGGTAGTTCGGCTGTCCACGCACCTGACGCATTTTCAGGAGATCACGAAAGAAACGGAAAGTCCGGGCAAAAAGCTCGACTTCCTGATCCAGGAAATGTTCCGTGAAACCAATACGATCGGCTCCAAGGCGAGCGATGTTGGTATCTCCAGGCAGGTCGTCGAAATCAAAGGCACACTTGAGAAGATGCGCGAGTTGATTCAGAACGTGGAGTGATCGATTTGTTTAGCCGCTCGCCTTTGGCGAGCGCGAATTGCACGCTCGCCAAAGGCGAGCGGCTAAACAAGATCGAGTGGGTGAGCGATACCATGGCTCCTCTCATCATCGTGTCGGGTCCGAGTGGGTGTGGGAAATCGACGATTATCCATCGTCTATTGAACGAACAATACGTGCCGTTGCGATTGTCGGTGTCGGTAACGACGCGCAAGCCAAGGCCGGGCGAACAGGCGGGCGTCGACTATCATTACTGGAGCGTGCCGGAGTTTGAGAAAGCCAAAGACGCAGGTCGATTTTTGGAATGGGCCCAGGTGCATACCAACTACTATGGTACGCTCGAAGACGACGTAGGGCCTTGGCGTGCGAAAGGCGTCGGCGTCGTGTTAGACATCGACGTGCAAGGCTGGGAACAGGTGATGCGACGTTGCCCCGATGCGGTATCGGTATTTGTCCGCACCGCAAGTTTGGCGACGCTGGAAACAAGGCTACGAGGCCGGGCGACCGAATCCGAGGACGCAATCCAACGTCGGCTTCAGACCGCGCAAATCGAGCTGGCGCGTGCGGATGCCTACGATCACCAGATTGTCAACGACGAGCTGGAAACCGCGATTGCTGAGGTGCGTACGATCATCGCCTCGGCTTTTGCCGCGAAACAATAAAAATGTGGGACGACGCGGAGCGTCGGGCCACAAAGAGTCGATACGAGAGATTTTTTAAGGGAGATTCCATGCTGGATGAACTGAAAGAAGAAGGCATTGTCAACAAACTCGGCGGGCGATTTAAGCTGTCGACGCTGATTCAAAAACGCATGGTCGCGCTCAACACTGGGGCGCGCCCCATGGTCGATATGAAGACGCCTGACAAGATGTCAATCGTCATCCAGGAAATCCTTCAGGACAAAATTTTCCTCGACCAATCAGGCAACCTGGCGACCCGCGGCATCACCGCTGGCGATGCCGTCCGCCGCGCCATGCTGACCGACATCTCCGATTTGAGCGGCTCGGACGACTGATTTGACATCGCTAGCTCGTAGGTTCGGCTTTCCAGCCTGACGTACGTACCTAGTGGTGCGAAAAGGCAGAGTTGACAGGTCCGTGGGGCCAAGATTTCCACAGCCTGGAAAGCCTGGCCCCACCTGTCAAATCAAGGTGGTCGGGCCACTAGCGCTGTCGCATTCATATGCGGATTTTGGGAGACTCGTTATGAGCGAAACGCTGCCTCAGACGACTACGGAAACGATCGCCTATCGCCCCGTCTCCAGCTGGGCCGTGGCGGGGTTCGTGGTCAGCTTGCTTTTCGCGGCTTTGGTGCTGGTCTGTACCGTGCTTGGCCTATTCCAGGGGATTCCTGTCTTCTTTCCGTCCTGGATGCTCGCAATACCGATCGTCGGACTGGCGCTCTCGTGGCTCGGTCAAAAGACTATTCACGAATCCGAAGGTACGCGCGTCGGCGCCAAACTCGCCTCCACGGGACTTTGGCTAAGCCTTCTCAGTGGCCTTGGCTATCTGGCCTACTACCTCGGAACTACCTTCGCCATCGAATCGCAAGCCAATTCATTCCTGATGGATAAAGAGGAAGGCTCCGGCTTCTTCGCCCGGCTGCGCGAAGGCGGTGGGGAAGTGAACTCCGCGTTTCTGCTCACGCTGCCTGCGACGCAACGAGGCAGTGCCGCACCGGACGATATCAAGGCAATGATCGACCGCTACGACGACCGCAAAGAAGACCCCGGCGCCTTCACGCTCTTTCCCGATCAACCGCTCGTACGCATTTTTCACAAAGACCTGGGCAAAGACGCCGAGATCACGCCGCAGGCCGTGCTGGGGTGGAAATACGCCGAGGGCCGCTACAAGGTCGATCGTGTTTATCGCATCAAGACGAAAGAAGTGGAGGCCGAAGCGATCATCTCCGTGCAAAGCACGGAAGCAGAATCGACAGGGCAGGGCCGACGGTGGTTCGTGAGCATGCGTGAATCGGCCCTCAAGGAACCGTACCGCCTTACTCCGTTGGGCGAAGGCGTGAGGAAGCTTCGCCTGGACGCTCGGCTCGTACTAGAGCAATGGGCGAAAGATTTATTCGAGGGCAAGGGCTTTGCGGAAGGCCGGAAAATCGACAAAACCGTATGGACCTGGCTACCCATGAAAGATGAAGCCGAGCGTTCGGCGAAGCAACAGAGCCTGTATCATATTTTTGATGGCAAGAGTGAAAAACGCTTTAGCTATTTTATGGTAATGACTCGGCACGACGCCGTTGGAAAATGGGAAATCGAGAAGGGGAAGTTTCGCATCCACTTGATGGGCCAATTCACGCTGCATCCCAGCGCCACGACACCGCCCCACAAGATAGATATCAACTTCCTTTTGGAAACGGTCCAGGCCGTTGACCCCGCGACGGCTACGGACGACACGCCATCGCCCGGCTGGCGGATCGTGAGCTATCACGTCCTTCGCTTCATGGCGTCGCAACAGGGACCGTGATGTATTCCCGTATTCCGCTTGCGGCTTAGCGCTCGTAAGCAATCCCGCCATAAATGGCGGGCTATAAGACAAGAATTATTTCTCCGTCAGCGCTCGCATGCCGCGGAGGCGGTCGGTAAGCGCCTTGTCCTTGCTTGATCCGCCGGCCTGTTTTTGCATCATTTCCTCACGCAATTTTTGCACCGGCGCCATTGAATCCCGGGCGGCCAGCTCGCGTTGCATGCGTTCCATGTCGGCTCTGACTTCCTCGCGAACCCGTTCGAGCCGAATGCGTTCGCGGGCCAATTCCGCGCGTTCCTTGGACATCTCCATTTCCATTTCGCGCACGGCTTCATCCATATCCTGGTTGCGTTCGCGCAGTATTTCGACTTCCGTGTTCAATTTGGCGCGATCGCTTTCGAGTTGACGGCGGAACGTGTTCAATTCCGATTCGTATCGGCCCAGATCGCTTTCCGATTTGTCGGCCATCGGCTGCTCGCGCTCCAGTTTCTCGAGAAGCCCAGACTTCTTCGCGAGGAGACACTTGAGCTGCTCGTTTTTCGCCGCCAAGACCACATCCGCGTGCGTGTCGCCTGAAGGCGCAGCCTCCTCGGCCTGCTGGAGCCTGGCTTCGGTTTTCTCCAATTCATCGTGCAATAGGCCGATCTCGCTTCGCATCTCGTCGAGCTGTCGCAGCTGCGCACGCAGGTGATCGTTTTCGTCGCGCAGCGATTGCGTGTCGCCGGGTTGGCTTTGGAGTTCGTTGTTCGCGCGTTTCAGGCGTTCGATTTCCTCGTGCAAAGCGCGGACATCGGGCTTGGCCTGACGCCGCAGGTCTTCCTGCATGCGCTTGATATCGCCCATCATGCGCATCAGTTCTGTTTTCTGGATGCGGAGGTTGGCTTCCTGCTGAACGAGCGCCGCCCTCGGGGCGTCGATGTCGGCGTGATTTTTTTCGCGTTCCAGGACGCTTTGCTCTTTCATGACGGAAAACTCCCGTAGGTCGTTTGCCAATTTTTCGCGTTCACGATTCAGGTCGGCCTCGGCGCATTGCAAGCGCTCACGCTGTGCTTGCAATTCGGTATTCGTCGTCGTGCGGGCGGCGGATTCGCTGGCTTCATGCGGGGCTTTCGCCTCCTCAGCGCTGCAACGCTGCTGAAATTCCTGCCAGCGTTCGTGGATTTGGCGATCGGCGTCAGCGAGGCGGTCAGCCAACACGTTTTCGATCTGCTGAACGCGATTGCGTTGGGCTTCGATTTCGCGTTCCAGCTGGTCACGCTCGCGCGTCAACTCGTCCTCGGCCTCCTCCAACTCACCCAGGCGATGATCGTAGCAGCGGATCTTATCCTTGAGCAGGTTCGCCTTCTGGTCGTACTCACGTTCCTTGGGCGACGGACCGGCGTGTTGCACCTGATGCCGCAGCCTCAATGCTCGCTTCGCCAGGCGGCGGCGCGAGGTCTTCCAGTGTTCTACCTTCACCGGATCGAGACGCTGGCCATCCATCGGAAACAACGCCGGCGGTTGGCGGAATTCAAAGCTGAACGAACCGAGATTGATGATATCGCCGTCGTGCAATAGCGCATTCTTCGTCGAATGTCCGTTGACGCGCGTGCCCGTGCGACTGCCACAATCGCGCAAACGGAATCCTTCGGGCGAGCGATAAATGATGCAGTGCAGCGTCGAAACCTCGTTCGACTCGATGCTCAAATCGGAGCCCCGCGCGCGTCCGATCGTGGTCACGTCGCGGTCCAGGGTGCGCGGCTGGCGGTCGAAATTCCCCGCGATGGGGATCAACGACGGCTGATTCAGGATCGGTGTTGGTCGCTTCGACATAGAAACCACCTAAAAGGGGGCAAAATCGTAGCACACGTTCAGTACAAATATTCCCCTTGCGGAGCTCATCGTGATTCCGCTTATCGTAACCATAGCTCATGAAAACCGCTAAAGTCGGCATAGTCGGAAAAACCAAAGGTCCGCTCATATCGTGACAAACCAGGAAAGCTGGTGAAACTCTAGCTGATCTGACGCCTTTGGGGAGAATGACGCGAATCCCAATGGTACGGAAAGCATGATGGGGCGCGAGTTCGCCGGTCGATGGGATAACTGGGGCAGAATCGGTTTATAAGGCGAACGGTCGGCAGCTGCCCGTTGCAATTGGGAAGTATTGTCTATGTTGCGAAAAATCAGCTGGATCGTGATGAGTGGTGCGCTTTTGGCGGGTGCGTCGGCAAAAGCTCAGATGCCGATGCCGAGCTATCCCGGCAATTGGCCGTACAGCAGCCCCGCCCAGCCCGGCTACCCAGGCTATGGCCCTCCCGGAATGCCGATGATGCCTGCGCCCGGCATGATGCCGCCGCCTGGTTATCCGAATCTGAACACGATGCCAAACCAACCGTACATGGTATTGCCTGACCGCATTCCGGATTCAAGGGTTCCCGCTCGGCCGATGGCGCAAGCGCCGAGTACGGCGCCATCGTTCAGCGAATACGATCCAAGCACAGGGTCAGATGTTCTGCCGGCGTCCTATATGTCCACGCCACAGGCAGTACCGAATGAGCCGTACACCGTCTACGAAGGTCCGCGCTATTTGTCGCATATCAAAGAGGAGGGAACGCGTGTCTGGGCCCAGGCGGGGTTTCTACACTGGTGGACCAAGCAAGACAGTTATCCCTCACTCGTAACCACGGGTAACGCGAATATCGGCACGCTTGGCAATGCCGACACCGTCGTCTTGTTCGGCGGGCAATTCGGGCCGAAGGAGCTAAGCGGCGTTCAGGCCACGCTCGGCATGTGGCTGAATCCTGAACTGGATACCTCGCTGGAGGTGACGGGGTTCTACCTGAGCAGGCATGGACGTGATTCGCTGTTCACAAGCGATGCGACGGGCAGTCCGCTCTTGAGCATTCCGTTTCTCACGCCTGCGGAGAGCGTAGCGCGGGTCGCGATTCCCGGCATTCGGTCCGGTACCATCAGCGCGAATGCAAAATTGGAAATGCACGGCGCCGACATCGCCGTCGTCCGAAACATCGCCCGGCTGCACGGCTGGTCTTTCGACTACTTCGGCGGGCTCCGTTACCTCTATCTCAACGACGATTTCGCCCTCAATCAAAATCTCACGGCTCTCGTGAACAACGGCGTATTCTTCAATGGCGCCGGTCAAGTCGCCGGCACGACAGTTTCGGTCAGCGATTCGTTCAACCTCACCAACCGATTTTTCGGCGCGCAGTTCGGCGGCCATATCGCCTGGAACTGGCGGCGTTTCGACACCGCCTTGGCGGGCAAAGTCAGCCTCGGTGGCAACGTCAGCAGAGCCGTTATCAACGGCGTCTCCACGCTCAACCCGGGAACCGCCAACGCCACGGACGCATCCGGCGGCTTGTTTGCGCAAACCGGCAACAGCGGTCCGTACGTCGTTTCCCACTTCGCCACGGTCCCCGAAGGCTCCGCTACCCTCGGATTCCACATCACGCCGAACCTTCGAGTCTTCGGAACCTACTCGTTCCTCTACTGGAGCAACGTAATCCGCACCGGCGGCAATATCGACAGGAATATCAACCCCGCCATTCCGCCAACGAGCGACACGTTCCTCGCTGGCACGACCGGCAGCCCGCTCTTCAACGCCAACTTCACCGACTTCTGGGCCCACGGCATCAACGTCGGAATGGAGTTGAAGTACTAGTTTCCGAATGTCTACTTCGCACGGTAGAAATTGTCTCTTTTCCGAACCGATAAGAACATTTCCGAGCCGCGACTGTAAGGGAGCGGCCGATAGGATGCCTTGCGGTTTATGTCGGCCACTCCCTTACGGTCGCGGCTCGGATAAGCGACAAACCAATCCGTTGAAAGTATAGCTAACTCCTCCCGTACAGCATCCAATAAACGACGACACCGGTTATCGATACGTACAGCCAGATCGGCAGCGTCCACCGTGCGATTCGGCGATGCGATGCCAATGCGTTGCGCAGGCCTTGCACGGTGATGAAGATCGCCAACGGCGCGACGGTGACGGCCAACACGGTGTGCGTCAGCAAAATGGCGAAGTAGACTACACGGATTGCGCCCTCGCCGCGAAATCGCATCGGTTCGCCGCCGAGCACCGCGAAGTGATAGAAGAGATAACTCGACAGGAACGCCATCGACACGGCCAGCGCCAACAGCATGACGATTTTGTGCAGCGTCTCATAGCGCAGCCGAATCAGCAGCCAGCCGAGCAAGAGCAGCGTGCCTGCCGAACCGTTGAGAATCGCGTTGAAGCGAGGCAGGTCGGACGCGATCACCGGAATCGGCTGACGCATGCGGACCCGTTCAATCTCGTGTTTGAGGATGTCCGCGGCATCGTCAGCCGCGCTAGGTACGCTGCCGACGATGATTCCGTATGGATCGATGAGCAGCAATTTCGTCGAATGCAAAATGTCATCGCCAACCATCTTCTGCGGGTTGCGCGCGGTCGACAGATGGAAAGCACTCGTCACCGTAAGATGTAGCCGTTTTTCGTCCGTGTCGGCAAGAAACAGCCATTGGTCGGGGTCGGCGTTTTGGTCTTTGGCGAACTTCTTCAGGGTTACGGAATCGTTGAAGGCCAAAGCGATGCTGACAAACTTGACTTGCTTGTTGCCCCGAAACATCTCTTGCAATCGTTTCATCGTCGGGATCGACGTGCTGCACTGATTACACCCGGGCACGAAAGTCTGGGCAATCCAGATGGTGCCGCGCAGATCACGAGCGGTGATGAGCTCGCCATCCCAATCGTCGAACGAAAAGTTGCCGACGGGGTAATCGATCACCGTGAAGCGCGGCGGTTCATTCTTCTCGTCCTGAGCAGGAACCGAGGAAATGACGAATAGCAAACAGCAAATGGCAAAGGTGCGGGGCATAGGATTCGTTGGTCCCAAACTGCAAGCCCCACCATGAGCGAAGCGATTGGTGGGGTCGGTCTACCCCCAGGAATCGCTGCGCTCATCCTGGGGCTTGGAGGAAGAACTCACTCGCCGGGATACGGCACGATGCTGTCCGGGGCGGCATGCCAAACCAGCGTCGCGTCGATCGACAGGATGATAACCATCATCACGGTGACGACGCAGACGGGCAGGATGATGCAGTACAGCTTGCCCCAGTCGAATTTCAGATGCATGAAGATCGCACCGACGAGCGTCGCCTTGATGACGGCCACGAACATGATGAGCGTGGCGCTCGTCATGCCGTGTCCCAGCGCGATGTTAAATACGAACGATAGGGCCGTACAAACGCACAAAGCTCCGAAGACCATCATATACGTTTGAAAGCCCGGGCCGGCGTGGTCGTGGTTATCGGACATCGGAATACCTCTTTCCGCCGCTTGCGGCTTAGCGCTCACGTGGGATTATTCGAACGCTAAGCCGCAAGCGAAAAACAAATGCTTACACCAAATACAACATCGGGAACAGGAAGATCCAAACGATATCGACGAAGTGCCAATAAAGGCCTGTCAGTTCAATCGCCAATTCGTGGTCGGTCCCGAACTTGCCCATCAGGGCGGAGACCAGGTACATGCCAAACACAACCAGCCCACCGAACACGTGAATGGCATGGAACCCCGTCATGGCGAAATAGGCCGATGCCCACAGGTTACCGTAGGGGATTGAGAATGACAGGTGCGCGTGCGAATCGACCTCAAGTATGCCTTTTACAAGCGGCGCATCGGCGGGTTTGCTTTTTCGCGGCAAGTCGCAATAGGTCGACGGCAGCTTATCGATGTTCGCCAGGCCCGGGTGCTTCGCTTTCATCGACTTCGTCCCGAGAATGCGCTCGTTGACTTCCTTCGGCGTGATTCGATTTCCTTCGATGTCGGCGAGCAAGTCCTTGCACATCTTCATCGCCTCAGCATTGACGCTGTTATCCTGAATGGCCTGTTCGAGTTGGACTTTGACCACTTGCACGTACCTATTATTGTGCGTGGAGTTTTTCTCGTCCTTCAATTCAAAGATACGTCCCGGCAGAATCTGGTGGTCGAACTTCGCCTTGTATTCCACCGCCTTGATCGCGAGGAAGACGCAGCCAAGCGCCAGCGTGATGCCCAGGTGCATTACGGCTTTCTTGATGAGCGCCTGCTTCTTTGCCGAATCGCTCGTCTTCTTCGCTTCGCTCAAGCACCAATGGCAGAGGACCATCGTCAAGCTGGAGCAGATCAGCACGAACGTGTTGAGCGCGCCGATCCATTCGACCAAGTGCACGTCGGTCGGCGAGGGCCAGGGCATCGCGATCGTCGGCTGGCCGTTACGCAACAGCATGTAGGTGCCGATCAACGCGGCGAAGAAGGTGATTTCCGTCACCAAAAACAGCCACAGCGCCAATTTGCCGTTGGGCAATGGCAATCCCATATGTGTCGTATCATGTGCAACGTCGTGTGCCATGGTAGTTCTTCATTCTCGTTGGATATTAAAATAATCACGCAATTGTTTAGCCGCTCGCTTTTGGCGAGCGCGGACATAAACGCGCTCGCCAAAGGCGAGCGGCTAAACTAAACTCCCCTCGCCCAATAACGCAACAAACGCTCAGCCAGCAACAGCCCCAGCACGCTCGGCAGGTATACGAGCGAAACGTACAAGACCTTTCGAGCATTCGCATCGTTGGGCATCATTGTGAAACACCAGGCCGAGCGCAGGAAGAACACGCCCAACCCGAACGCGCCGAACCCGTACATGATACTCGCATCGCCCCACATCACCGGCAGCAGGCTGATCGGCAGCAGGGCCACGCAGTAGAGCGTCATTTGTCGGCTCGTCATCACGCCATCGGCGTCGTACGTTGGCAGCATCTTCAAGCCGGCGCGGGCGTAGTCATCGCGATACATCCAGGCGATCGCGAGGAAGTGCGGTATCTGCCAAAAGAACACGATCAGGAACAGCACCCACGCCCCGCGGTCGATCGTCCCCGTCATCGCCGACCAGCCTATCACCGGAGGCAAGGCCCCGGGCACGGCCCCGATCAGCGTATTCAGCGTCGATCGGCTCTTCAACGGCGTATAAATGAACGCGTAGCTAACCAGCGTGACGGCCGACAGCACCGTCGCCAGCGGATGGATGACGATCACGGCCAAGTAGACGAGCCCTAAACACGACAACGTCACGCCGAAAACGACAGCTTCACTCGCACTGACGCGCCCGGCTGGGATGGGGCGGTTTTCGGTCCGCCGCATGGCCGCATCGGTGTACCGCTCGAGCCATTGGTTGAGCACACTCGCGCCGCCGGCGACCAGGGCGACGCCAACGAGCGCATGGACGAGTTGAACGAGGTCGAACGTCGCCGGGTTTGCCGCCAACGCGCCGATTGCGACCGTGAACAGCACCATCACGCCGATGCGCGGCTTCGTGAGTTCGACGAAGTCCAACCATCGCGACCGAGTCAGAGGCAGCGCTTCGGTATAGGTCTTCATAATGCCGCCCCGACGGTTGGTGAATCCGGGTTCAAGCCAGCGGTGTTGGGGTTCGGCATCATCACAGCATTCGCAAACAATCCGCGATGAGCGAGCCAGGCGGCGGAAACCGTCGTCGCGAAAATCAGCGTGCCGACGAGGTAATGGGCGGTGCGAATCCATTCGGCGTGCGTCGGGGCGGGCGCGAGTTGCGGCAAGTTCGATCCGATCACATGGAATCGAGCGAGCCACGATTCCACGCCAAGCACTAGTTGTAACGTCAGCAAACCCATCAGTAACATCCGCTCCAGTCGGAACATCGATCCATCTTCATTACGCATCAGAATCAGCAACCAAACGATCGCGCCGGTCGTCAGGAAGGCGCCAAACAGATGCCCGCGTGGACCGAGCAGCGATTCATGATGGCGAACCAATGCGCCGAGCACCAGCTGCGCGAAAACAATCATCGCCGCAATCAATGCGCCGCGCCGGAGCGCGGGTGAGCCATTCTTCACGCCAAGCGACGCCCAGCGCCTTGAGGTAAAGAGCATTGCCGTCACGATCGTCGCGAACACCAGCTGGGCGAAAATTCCGTGCATCAACTTGAAGGCGATCGGGAATTGGCTGTTGAGGTCAACCCGAAATATTCCAAGCATGCCTTGCAAGCAGATCATCGCTAACGACAGAAACCCGATCCAGCCCATCCATGAGCGACGATCAAAAAACCAACAGCCGAGGGCGAACACGATGCCGCAAATGCCAACCAAAAAACCGAAGGTGCGATGCCCGTACTCCAATCGCCAGGCAAATCGGCTATCCTCGAACAGCGTGTTGATGACGACCCACGGTGGGCGAAAACCTTTCGGATCGACCATGCCCACGCCATGGCTTGTAACGCTCGCGCCGAGGAACAACAGCGGCAGCGTGCAGATCACGGTCGTCACTGCAATCGCGTGCAGCCAACGGGGGGCGTCGGGGACCGTGTTGTTCACGTCGAAGGCCATGTTGTACCTTGATTTCCGCTTGCGGCTTAGCGCTCAAGTAGACGCTACCGAGCGCTAAGCCGCAAGCGGAAATTCGAATCAATGCGCCGCAACCGGCGTGGTACTTTTCTCGGTTTGCGGGCAGTTGTCTTTATCGCCATGCTCGCCGTATTCGTAAGGGCCGCAATGTACGATCGGGACGGTGTCGAAGTTGCCGTGACCGGGAACCGGATCGCCCGTGGTCCACTCGAGGGTATTGCTCTTCCAGGGGTTCTGCGACGCCTTCGCGCCGAAGAAGATGCTCCAGAGGAAATTCGCCACGAAGATCAGCTGGGCCAGGCCCAACAGCAGAGCCGAGATACTCATGAACTCGTTGAGAGGCAGCAGTTTCGCTTCCAGGGCGCCGGCGGTAATGTCCGGGATTCGGCGGCGTAGGCCGGCCAGGCCGACCATGTGCATCGGAAAGAACGTGCAATTACAAAGGACGAACGTCAGGAAGAAATGCGCCTTGCCGACGTTGTCATTCATCATCTTGCCGAACATCTTTGGGAACCAGTAATAGATACCGCCGAAGATGCCGAGTAGGCTGCTCGCAAACAACACATAATGAATATGCGCGACGATGAAATAGGTGTCGTGGATGTAGATATCGACCGGTGTGGCAGCCATGAAGATGCCCGACAGGCCGCCGATGATGAACAGCGACACAAAACCGAGCGCGAAGAGCATCGGCGTCGTGAACTGGAGGTTGCCTCGGTAGATCGTGCCCAGCCAATTGAACACCTTGATGGCCGACGGCAGCGCGATCATGATCGTGGCAACCATGAAACCCGTGCCAAGCCGGGGGTCCATGCCCGATTGGAACATGTGATGGCCCCAAACGATGAAGCCGAGGCCCGCGATGCCGGCGATCGAATAGATCATCGCGCGATACCCGAAGAGCGGCCGACGTGCGAACGTTGCGAGAATGTCGGAGACCATGCCCATCGATGGCAGGATCATGATGTACACGGCTGGGTGAGAATAGAACCAGAACAGATGCTGCCAAAGGAGCGGTTGTCCACCGCCGACCTCCGGCGACCAGTTGCCAAAACTGAGACCATCGGGCAGAAAGAAGGTCGTGCCAATGGTCTTGTCGAGCGTTTGCAGGATCAGCGCGACGGTGAGCACGGGCAGTGCGAAGGCTTGAAGAATCGCAGTGATGAACATCGCCCAGATCGTCATCGGCATGCGATAAAGCGTCATGCCCGGGGCACGCATGTTGATGATCGTCGTGATGTAGTTGACGGAACCCATCATCGAACTGACGCCGACGCATAGCAATGAAAGCAGCCAGAGTACCTGCCCAGGTCCCGACCCAGGAGCGGCCGGCGACGCTAAGCCCTGCCCCGCTGGCATGGCGACACTTGAAATCGTAGGGTATGCGGTCCAGCCGGATGCGGCGGCACCACCATCGACGAAGAAGCTAAACGAAATCAATACGAACGCGGGCCAAAGGATCCAGTACGACATCATGTTCAACTTCGGGAAGGCCATGTCACCGGCACCGATCATGAGCGGGATCGTGAAGTTGCCGAACGCGCCTGTCAAGAACGGAATGATAACAAAGAATATCATCACTGAGGCGTGCATGGTGAAGCACATGTTGTAGAACGATTCGGGCATCCGCCCGCCGTTATCCGGGAAATAGTTGTGGATGAACGGAATCTCGGCATGAGGCCAGGCCAGCTGAATGCGAACTAACAGTGCGAGAATGCCACCCAGCCCCAGAAAGATGATGCTGGTGAAGAGAAACTGAACTCCGATGATCTTGTGATCTTCGGAGAAGACATATTTGCGGATAAAGCCCAACTCGGGATGAGCGTGCCCGTGAGCATCCGTGGCATGTTCAGCGTGAGAATTCATAGCGGGAAACCTCGGTTCTAAGATCAATCCCATTCGCTGTTTAACCGCTCGCCTTTGGCGAGCGCGACATGACGCTCTCGCCAAAGGCGAGCGGCTAAACATAACCTAATTACGTCGCGTGCCTTCCGCCTCGGCTTTTTGCAGCCAATCGAGAAATTCGGCCTGGTCCTTGTGGACGAAAACGCGCCCGATCATGCGATAATGGCCCCAGCCGCACAACTCGGCACAGGCGATATCCCAGGTATATTCCTTGTCCTTCTCTTTCTTGCCAGCCGGATCGTAGCCATCAATGTAACGTTGACGGCTTTCGTCCCATTTGCAATTGACCTTGGTCGGGGTAAACCAGACCGGGATCATCTTGCCAGGCAACGCATCTTGCTTGACGCGGAAGTTCGGCAGGTTGAAGCTGTGAATGACGTCGCGCGTCGTCAGATGCACGACAACGGGATGATCTTTCCAAATGTGCAACTCGTTGACGACGTGCACATCGTCAAAATGCGGAATCTTGCCGAACGATTCAAAGTCTTTTCGGGTGGCAGCCGGTTCCGCCATCCAGCCCTTGAATCGAGCGGCGCTTGGATAGCGCATGCGCCATTCAAATTGGCGAGCGCTGACAGCGATCTGCGCGCGGGCACTATCAACCTTAGTGCCGTCATTGCGGTTTCGCGTGGCGTATTTGATCTCGGCCCAGGCATTAACCTGCGCAAAAACGATGACGAGGAGGACAATTGAAGGGACGATCGTCCACGCCAATTCGATTTTGTGGTGATCGTTCAGGAAACTCTCGAACGGCTTGAGAAAGGTCGGGAACCCCGCGTTTGGGGCGATAGGCGGCTTGCCGTCGGGCGTTTTGGCATACCGCCACATGAATATCACGAGGATGACTTCGGTGATGATGAACGCGACAGCCGTGACGGCATAGATGAGGTAGAACAGCCCGTCGACCGCGCCGGCATGCGCCGAGACGCCTTCGGGCATCCACCAGCCCATCAAGGGCGAGACTGCGAAGCCGATCGCGCAGGCCAACATCGTAACGCCGAACAGCACGCTCCAACCTTTGTTGCCCACGGTAGCATCTCCTATACTTCGCACGGTAGAAATTGTCGCTTTTTCGAACCGCTCAAGATATTTCCGAGCCGCGACCGTAAGGGAGCGGCCGACATAATCCGCACGGCATCTTGTCGGCCACTCCCTTACGGTCGCGGCTCGGAAAAGCGTCCAACTCACCCGTCAATGGTATACGTTTAGCCGCGACGCGCTAGCGGAGCGCGGTCGCCACAACGCGCTCCGCTAGCGCGTCGCGGCTAACCTATGGTCGGTCAATCAATATTCACGCCCATCGACCTCCGCATTTCGGGGTACGGCAGCACCGTCACGAAGTTCACGAGGTCCCAAATATCCTGCGGCTGCAGCGTTCCGCCGAAAGCATTCATGCCGGAGCCGGAGATCCCGGAATGGATGCGATAATAGACATCGACAGGCCGTTTCCCGCCGCGAAAGACGCCTTGCGTGAAGTTGTTAGGCCGAACGAGCGTGCCCCAATCGTCGGCTTTGAATTTCGCCTGTCGACCGTAATCCGTGTGACAGCTGACGCAGTTCGCTGTCTTGCCTCGCGGGTGAATCGGATCGCCGGTGAACAGATGCTTGCCCCGCTTGATTGATTCCTTCATATCATCAACCTTATACGGCGCGACGGCGATCGCACTCGCAGATTCCAACGAGGCAGCCCATTTATTCACGTTGTCGGCTGAGTAACCGGAAATCAGATCCGGAATGGTGCTTGGTCCTTCTTCGTTAAGAATCACGAAGTCGAGCACGCCTCCCTTGTCCCTGTCGGGAGCGAAGTCGGTTTTCATCACATTCATTTCCGCTTTACCACGAATGCTCAGGTGAATCACATAGCTCACGAGCGATTCCAGCTCCTCCTCCTTGAGCAAAAGGAAGGCCGGCATTGCAGTCCCTTCAAGCCCGAGCCGTAAGGTCCGCAACAAATCGGCTCGACTCGGAAGTCTGGGCCCGGTCTTTTGGTCCACCGATGCGAATTTGAACGTGCCCGACCGGAAATCACGCGGATGCGGATTGACCCACCGCGCCGTCGGTCCACGACCATCGCCGGGAACGCCATGGCAGTGCAAGCAATGGATACGATAGCGGGTTGCCCCCATGGCCAGCGTTTCGTCGTCGAGCTTCAAATCCTGCATGACTTTTGCCGAGATTCCCAGCGCCTTCGCGTTGATGATCGGCTCGGCAGGCGTACCGAAAAAAGCTCGGAGCGAGGCTTCGATTTGGCTCCGATCCGGGCCCGAAATCTTCATCGGATCGCGGAGAATCGTATCGTTGATCGCCGTGGCCTTGGCGTGATACGGGTGGTCCGGCTTAAAGATGTCGTCAAATCGCATCATCGGCAGAACGCCTGGACGATCGGGATTGACCCGTTCGTCGGCGAGCTTGGGCGCCGCCATGACGATGGGATCCGACCGCACGCCGTACCGGACATCCGGCGAATAAGCCGGGTGCGATTCCAGGCCGCAACCTGTCAGACCCAAGGGTAGACAGGCGACGCCAAGCACAAATAGACGAAAAGTAGAGTTCATACGCAGTCCTACGAAGAATCGGACTCAACGTTCCGATTGTATTGAGGATGGTCCTTTTTTACGCCTCGTGAAATCGCCGTCAAGCATCTGATACGCGAGTTTGTGATTTTTTGCACAAACTTGTTTTGGGCAATCGGCATGCCGAGGTGTTCCGTTTCGATAGGATTTTGGGAACGATATGGAGATTTCTATATATTTCGAAC
>CAMAUE010000115.1 GCA_945861245.1 Singulisphaera sp. GP187 | reverse complement strand
TTGTTATCGATTCTGGGGGTCCGCCCGAATTCGCCAACGACGACCACCAGGGTGTTCCTCAGCAGACCTCGCTGGTGGAGGTCTTCCAGGAGGGCGGAGAGCGCTTCATCGAGCCGCGGCAGAGCCCAACCCAGGCCGTAGGAGCCGGTACCAAAGATATTCCCCTGGCCCATCCCGCCGCCGTGCATATCCCAAGTAAAACTGGCAGCCCCGCCCTGGGAACCCTCGCCCGGAGCAAAACCGCACCAGGCATTGACACTCACAAAGCCCACCCCGGACTCCACCAGTCGGCGGGCCATGAGCAGGTATTGACCCAAGGGATGGCGGCCATAGCGGTCGCGCACCCTCGCTGGCTCGTTCTCTAAGTCGAAAGGTCGCCGAGCATCCGGGCCGGTCGCCAGTTCCACGGCCCGTTGTCGGAGCTCGTCCCAGCCCGCCACAGCCCGCGAGCTGGTCGCACTGCTCTGCTCGAGCTGACCAAGCAAGCGTTCACGCCCAAGTGTCCTCTCGGGCGTCGTTCCCACGTCCGAATCCAGTTCGGACAATCGGAAATTCGGCATCGCTGGGTGATTCGAGGAGTTACCGACGAAGAAGGGAGCGAAGGGCCGTCCCAGGAAACCACCCAATGAGATGAAGGGCGAGCAGAACACGGTCGTGTTGCCATCGCAGCGATGCAGCCAAACATACGGTGTCAGCACGCGTCGCGATGGTCGCAACTTGGCCAGCACCGAGCCATAACACGGTGCGTCGTCCGGAGCTTTCGCTTGCCCCGTCAGGCAGTTGTGCATTGCGTCCGGGTGGTTGCGGATCGGCGCGGTGTGCGTCATGGAACGAATGATGCTGTAGTGCTGGCTCAGTCCGGCCAGGCGCGGCATCAGCTCGCTGATCTGCATCCCGGGAACTGAGGTAGCAATCGGGTTATAGGGACCGCGGATTTCGGCCGGCGCTTGCGGCTTCATGTCCCAAATGTCCACATGCGAGGGGCCGCCCCCCATCACAATGAAGATGCAGGACTTCTCGGTTGCCGACCTCTGCGTTCCCGTCTCTCGCGCAGGCAATGCCCCAGGCAGGCCCAGCCCGAGCATGCTGAGTCCGCCTGCGTGCAGAAGTTGCCGGCGAGTTAGTTTACCCGACAGCGAAGATCCTTCGAAACCAAGAGGCACATGTAACATGAGATTCTCCCAGATAGGGGTTGGAGGTAACGATAGTTATCCAGGTTGGACTTCCGATGGATTAGTATTGAGATTGTAAACCGCCTGAGTTCCGATCGCCATGCAATACCGTACCTGAACGGGCTAGAGCCCGCACTACGAATCAGTATTGAAACAGCTTCTAAGCTAAGAAGCTTTGATCTTCGCGATTCCGGCATACGGATACTTCGACACCACATCCCATGCGATCTTTTGCAGGATCGCGTGCTGCTCGTCGGTCAATTCCTTCCACCGTGAGATCTTCAGCCCGACGGGCGAGGTACGGTAGATCGCCGCGAAGTGGCAATAGCCGCTCAGGGCCGAGACATGTACACCCGCGTGCGGCATCGCATCCGACCACAATTCCGAATGCTTCTTCACACCGGGGTATTTGCCGGCCAGAACCATTTCTCGCAGCTTCACCGTGGCATCGCCGACCGGCACAAGAAACACCACCTTCTTCCCAAACTTCTCATTCAGTTTGTCCACGATGGCCTCGACCCCCTTGCGGGTCTTGTCGAGTACCGCCTGCACATCCGCGAGCTTCGAGCTGTCATAGTCGTCCTTAGTCTTGATTTCCTTGGCTCGACCATCGCCGACCAACCAGGCGGCGTGATAGTACGCCCGGAAGTTCGGATTGGCCTTCAGCCCCATTCCGACCAGCTTTTCCGCGGTGATTCCATGCGTCCATGGCGTTTCCATCCACCAATGAACGCCATGTGCGTAGACATCGACCTCACCTGCTTCGATGGCACCGAAGTCGTTCGGTTTTGCCATTCGAACTTCCTTGTGTCCCTCGATCCCGGCGGCTTTGACCTGATCGGCAACACCACCGGGCACGAAGCCGAACCAACTGTTGCCGTTGAACAGCACCCGCAGCCCCTTCGGCGGCGATTTCGCGGACGGCTTCGGTTCCTGGGCCGTGCCCTGGGTAACCATGGCGAGAAAGCCGACGACGCTGAGAAGCCACATGCAGGATAAGTATCGAATCACTGAACACCTAACCCTTCTCGAAAAACGGTTACCGAATCCAAGCTAACCTTTGCCGTTTGGCGGGGACTACTGTTCACCCATGGGTCGCAGGTTTTTGTGAAGTTGCCGATTGGCGCGGCTTTGTTCGGCGTTCGGCTCGTTGTCCTGCCTGCATGATCGCGCTGATCATGTTGGCCAGACCATTGGGAGGTCCCTCGTTTTCACTGCCCGTAAGGAAGACCAGCGTGGTCTGGCCGATGACAATCTGATCACCGGGTTTCAAGACCACTTCCGTAATTTTGCAGCCGTTGACCAGGGTGCCGTTACGGCTGCCATGGTCAACCAACGAGAAGCCGCCGACACCCTGGCGAAATTCAGCATGGCAGCGTGAAGCCAAGGTGTCCCGCAGGCAGATTTTGTTGCAACCATCGCGGCCGATGGTGACCACCGGCTCAGTCAGATCAAACTGCTTGCCTTCGTCGGGGCCTTTGATCACCTGCAATCGTGCCACGCGGATCCCTCATCAGTTTGACCACGGTTGTTCTCTGCCAAGCTCGACAAGAAGGGGGCCTTCGTGCGCGAGATTCGGCTGGCTCGGATATTTGCTCGCCGCAATCCCCTCTTTGAATTAGCCGACCGAGGGGAAATTCCGCGAAAAAACTCGATATCGGCATCACGACAAAACGGGGTGAATCACATTGCCCGCGACATCCGTCAACCGGTACTGCCGGCCATTGTGTTGATAGGTGAGGCGGGTGTGGTCCATGCCGAACAGGTGCAGGATGGTGGCATGGACGTCGTGAACGGTGAGCGGGTTCTCGACGGCGCGCAGGCCGAGCTCGTCGGTAGCGCCGTAGCTGGCGCCCCCCTTGATGCCGGCGCCAGTCAGCCACATGCCGAAGCCCAGGCGGTTGTGATCCCGGCCCGTCACGTCACTGCCTTGCGTGATAGGCAGTCGGCCAAATTCGCCGCCCCATATAACCAGGGTCGATTCGAGCAGGCCGCGCTGCTTCAAATCCGTGAGCAAACCGGCGACGGGCACGTCGGTCTCCGCGGCCCGGTCCTCGTGGTTCTTCTTCAGGTTGGTGTGGGCATCCCAGCGTTCGGTGTCGGTGGTGCCGCCCGAGTACACCTGCACGAAGCGAACGCCGCGTTCGATGAGCCGGCGAGTCAGGAGCATCTGCGAGCCGAAATAGCGCGAGCGCGGATTGTCCAGGCCATAGAGGCGGTGCGTGGCGGCGGTTTCGCGAGCCAGGTCGAACGCCTCGGGCGCTTGAGTCTGCATGCGGTAGGCCAGCTCGAAGTTGTGGATGCGGCCGAGCAGCTCCGCCTCGCCAGGGTTGCGCTCCAGGTGCTGGCGGTTGAGTTCCGCGGCAAAGTCGAGCTGGCGGCGCTGCCGGTCGAGGCCCACCTGCGGCAACGGATTGAGGTGCAAGATGGGGCTGCTGCCGGTCGAACGCACCGGCGTGCCCTGGTAGACGCCGGGCAAGAACCCGCAACTCCAGCTGTTGGGTCCTCCTTCGGGCGCCGCACGGTAATCGACCATAACGATAAAGCCGGGCAGGTTCTGATTTTCGCTGCCCAGCCCGTAGGTGACCCAGGAGCCGACGCTCGGAAAACCGATGCGCGTCAGCCCGGAATTCATTTCGTAAAGGGCCGGACCGTGATTGTTCGATTCGACGTGCAGCGAGCGCAGGAAGGCGAAGTCGTCCACGAGTCGGGCGATGTTGGGCAGCACCTCGGACATCCACGCTCCGCTTTGTCCGTGGCGAGCAAAGCGGAACGGCGACTTCATGACGGTGCCTGAGCTGGCGAAGAAGCCGACGTTCGCGCCCAGGTTCATCGCGGCTCCGTGGCGGCGGTCCAGTTCCGGCTTGGGATCGAACAGGTCGATGGTGCTGGGGGCGCCGTGCATGAACAGCCAGATCACCGCCCGGGCCTTGCCGGGAAAATGGCTCGGACGCGGCGACATCGGCCCCGCTACCGGGGTTGTGCCAGCGAGAAGCCCAGCGCTTTGCAGAACGCCGGCCAGACCGAGGGTGCCGAAGCCAGCGCCGGTGCGGGCGAGAAATTCGCGCCGATTCCAGCCGCTTGTTGCTACGTCGAGATCGCCTTGCATGTTCTATTCCACGTAAATGAACTCGTTGGTCATGACCAGGGCCTGACACAAATCGGCGAGGATCTGAACGGCGGCCCCACCGCCGCCGTCGGCAGCACCCTTTTCGAGGAAGCGCAGCGCCTGCTCCTTTTCCATTGGTGTCGGCGGGCGACCCAGCGCCGTCTCGAAGGCAAGGTTGATCTGGGCCTCTCGCTTGGGGCCGGCCATTTTTTGCACGCGTTCGGCGAAGCGCTCACACTGGGTGCGGATGAGCGGGTCGTTCAACAGGTGCAGCGCCTGTGGCACGATCGTGGTCCGGTGGCGCCGCCCGGCCGAGCCATTGCCATCAGGACGATCGAACGATTGCAGGATCGGCAACTGCACCGAGCGCTTGGCAAAGACGTAGATGCTGCGCCGCCAGGTATCCGGACTGTCCTTGCTGGTGTTCTGCCACGGTGAGCGCGTTGCCGACAGGGCCGCTTCGGGCGGGATGTACGGGAACACAGCGGGGCCGTACAGTTTTCGATCGAGCCCACCCACCGCCAGGATCGCGTCGCGGATGCCCTCGGCCTCCAGGCGGCATGGCCGTTGCCGCCACAGAAAGCGATTATCCGGATCGATCTTCGCCTGGCGAGGATCGAAACTCGAGGATTGCTGGTAGGCGGCGCTCGCCAGGATCAGCCGGTGAATGGGCCGCAAGCGCCAGCCCTCGGCGATCAGCTTATTCGCCAGCCAGTCGAGCAATTCGGGATGAGTGGGTGCTTCGCCGCGCAGGCCGAAATCGTTCGGTGTACGCACCAGGCCTTCGCCGAAATGATGCTGCCACAGACGATTGACGATGACGCGGGCGGTGAGCGGACCGGCGCCGTGCTCGACGTCCACGAGCCAGTCGGCCAATGCCTGCCGCGGCAGCACTCCCTTGAGCCAATGCTTCTCACGCTCGGGATGACGAACGAGCATATCGAAAAAGCCCGCGGTCAGGCGATCCCCTTTGTTGGCGGGATTGCCGCGCCGCAGGAAGAAGCTCTCGCCCGGCGAACGGTTGTCGCTGAGCACGTGGGCCATGTTCTTCGTGCCAGCGATGGGCCGATCGCCGCGCCGCGAGCCGTTGAACACGGCCAGCAGATGATAGTACTCTTTTTGTGTGATTGGGTCGTACTTGTGATCGTGGCAGCGGGCACAGCCGAGATTGAGACCCAGAAACGCCTGGGCGGCGGTCGTCATGATGTCATCGAGTTCATCGTAGCGGTCCTGCTCCTTGGGGGCGTTGGTGTTGAACGGACCGCAGGTGCAAAAGCCGGTCGCGATGACGGCCGCCGGGTCAGGCGGGGTGACGAGGTCGCCGGCCAGCTGCCAGCGGAGGAAGCGGTCGAAGGGCATGTCGTCGTTGAGGGCGCGAATGACGAAATCACGGTACTGGTACATCGTGGGCCGCGGCGAGTCGATCGAGTAGCCGCTGCTGTCGGCATAGCGCGCCACATCGAGCCAGTGCTGGCCCCAGCGTTCCCCGTGATGAGGCGAGGCGAGCAGGTCCTCGATCAACTTCGCCGGCCAATCTCCCGCCGGTATGGCCAGGGCCGCGAACATTTCCTCCGGCGTGGGCGGCAGACCGATCAGGTCGAAGTAGAGCCGGCGGACGAGCACATTTTTGGGCGCAGGCGCGGCCGCCTTCAGGCCTTTTGCTCGCATCGCCGCTTGCAGGAAGGCATCGATGGGATTGGTTTTCTCAGGGGCTACGGGCGGCGTCGGCGCCTTGAGTGGCTGGAATGCCCAGTGCTGGCGCTTGGCGGCATCATCCGCACCGGCGCGTTTCTCGCCGTCCTTCCTTGGGTCTGGAGCGCCAGCTCGAATCCAGTTCTCGAAATCGGCGATCACCGCGGCATCGAGTTTCTTGCCCGGCGGCATTTCGAGGCCGCCTTCGTGCCGCAGGGCCCGCAGCAGCAAGCTTTTGGCCGGGTCGCCGGGAACGAGCGCCGGGCCGCTCTCGCCCCCCTTGAGCAGGGCTGCTTGGCTGTCCAACCGCATGCCAGCCTTGAGCTTCTTGTTCTTCAGGGCCTCGGCGGAGTGGCAGCGATAGCAATTCTCGACCAGCACGGGACGAATCTTGCTTTCAAAGAAAGCAATCCCGGCCGAGTCAGGCTTGCCAGTTTGGGCCATAGCAGAGCCCGCGCAAATCGCCAGGCAAAGGAGGACGGTGATCGTGCAAGATCGCATGGATCGCTCTCCAAAAACCGGGGGCTTCACTCCAGACAGAAGTCTACTCAACACCGAATCCGACGCCCGCCCGACGTCGTGATTTTTTCGTTCGCTTCACCACAGCTACTAATGCGTCACGCCAGAAGGTCATGCACGACATGCCCATGGACGTCGGTCAGGCGGTAGTTCCTGCCGCCGTATCGGAAGGTGAGCCGAGTATGGTCGAAACCGAGCAAGTGGAGGATCGTGGCGTGCAGGTCGTGGACGTGGACCTTGTTCTCAACCGCGTGCCAGCCGAACTCGTCGGTGGCGCCGTAGGTCATGCCCCCCTTGATGCCGCCTCCCGCGAGCCACATCGTGAAGCCGAACGGATGATGCTCCCGACCGTTGTTCCCCTCGGCCGTCGGCGTGCGCCCAAACTCTCCGCCCCAAAGCACCAACGTGTCGTCGAGCAGACCGCGTGCCTTGAGGTCCGTCAACAACGCGGCAATGGGCTGATCGACGGCGGCGCATCGGCTTGGCAACCGCTCGCGCAGACCGCCGTGGTGATCCCAGGCATTGTTTTCCGGAGCGTCGAATACATGAACGAAGCGCACGCCTCGCTCGACCAGGCGTCGCGCCATCAGACACTGTCGGCCGAACATGTCCGTCGGTCCTTGCCCGATGCCATAGAGGCGATGGGTCTGCGCCGTTTCGCGCGAAAGGTCGAAGGCCTCTGGCGCTTCCCGTTGCATCCGGAACGCCAGCTCGAACGATGCGATGCGCGCTTCGAGCGGGCTGTCGATGATTCGTTCCCGGCGGTGCATCTCATTGAGGTGGAGCAAGGCGTCGAGATGGGCTCGCTGATCTGTCGGATTGGCGTTGGGGTTTTGTAGGTTGGCGATGGGGTTGTTCAAATCCCGCACGAGCGTTCCCTGGTACGCGCTGTGCAAAAAGCTCGACGACCAGAGTTGCGCGCCCTGAAAGACCGGGGCGGGGCAGATCACGACGAAGCCGGGCAGATTCTGATTCTCCGTTCCCAGGCCGTAGACGAGCCAGGAACCCATGGAGGGGCGAGAGAATGCTTGGTCGCCAGTGCACATCTGAAGCGCGGCGCCCGAGTGGTTGATGTTGTCCACGTGCAGCGATCGGATCACGCAGAGATCATCGACGCACCGAGCGACGTTGGGAAGCAGTTGACTGACCGCCGTCCCGGATTGTCCGTGCTGTGAGAATTGCCAGGGCGACGCCAACAGGTTGCCCGTCCGGGTTCGCTCCAGTCGGGGTCGAGGGATCGGAAGCGGCTGGCGGTTGCGGCGCGTCAACTCCGGCTTGGGATCGAAGAGGTCGACGTGCGACGGTCCGCCCGGCATGTACAGGAAGATGACTCGCTTCGCCTTCGGCACGAAATGCGGCGAACGGACGGCGTAGGGATTAGCGGCACGCTCGCCGTCTTGCGCCGCCAACAGGTCGGCCAAGGCCAAGAGGCCGAAGCCGCAACCGGCCTGGGCTAGCCACTCACGACGGGAGTAGGGAAGAAAGCTCGGCACGGCGGTTGCCTCCAAAGCTAATCGACGAAAACGAATTCATTGCTGCACAGAAGAACGTGGGCCAGTTCGGTCCACGCTCGCTCGACCGATTCGGGATTGATTCGGGAGAGCACTCGGAGGCAGACGTTCACCTCCGCATCGCGGGCCCGGCGAGCGAACAACAACTCATAGGCTCGGTGGATCCGTGCTTCGTCTCCGTGGGGGACATCGCGGAGCAAGCGCGCCGCCAACCCCTTCGCTTGGGAACGTACGAACGGATGGTTGAGCAGAAACAACGCCTGAGGAGCCACCGTGCTGATGTTGCGCTTTTCCTCGGAAGCATCCGGGTTGGCAGCATCGAACAGGAGCGCGAAGCTCCCGCGATCCCAGCGCGCGGTTTGCACGTAGAGCGAGCGTCGAGGGGTGGTCATGTCGGCAGTCGCCGGCCCTCCCGGCTTTTGATCCAGTGTTCCCGCAACACTGAGCATCGCATCCCGAATGGCCTCGGCCTCCAGCCGGCGGGCCGAGAAGCGTCCAAGCCAGATATTATCGGGGTCCTTGGCGGCTTGTTCCTTGGGCATCACGCTGGTTTGCTGGAAGGCGGCCGACAACAGCAGCCGCCGATGCAGTTTCTTCAGTGACCAACCGTCGGCGATGAACTGCGACGCCAACCAGTCCAATAAATCGGGATGGCTTGGCGGTTCAGATAATAGACCGAAGTTATTCGGCGTTCGCACCAGACCGGAACCAAAATGCCAGGCCCAAGCGCGATTGACGATAACGCGTGCCGTCAGCGGGTGATCCTTGGACGCAACCCATTGCGCCATTTCGCGGCGGCCGCTGCCCTTTTCAATCACGGGTTGCTTGTCGCCGGCGAAGAAAGTGGGCATCCGCCGCGGGATGACAGGGCCCAGTCGCGTGAAACTGCCACGAATGTGCAACGGAACATCCTGAATCTTCGGGAACATTCCGCCGGGAGTCCCGCCTTCCTGGGCTGCTTCGGCGACCGGCGGGGCGGGTAGCATTTCCGCCTGGAGCTTGTCGCGTTCCCTGATGAGCGCCGTGCGTTCCGGACCGTCCGCAGCAGGCTTCGGGCTCTTTTTGTCCAGTTCGACCAGGGCTTTCTTGATCGCTTCCAGCCGTTTCTTTTGCTCGGCCTGTTGAGCGATGTAAGATTTCGGAACCAAAGGCGTTCGCTTGAGAACATACTCGGCCCCGGGAGCGCCGAGAGCTTGAAGAATGTGCGTGCTGTAGAAAATGCCCGCGAGGGCGTAGTAGTCCTCTTGCGAAACGGGATCGTACTTGTGATGGTGACAGCGGGCGCAACCCAGGGTCAGTCCCATGAAGGCCTGACCGATGGTGTCGATCTGGTCCTGCACCATGTCGCTGACGATTTTTGCCTTGCAGGCATCGCCTCGATCCCAGACGCCATTGGAAAGAAACGTGGTGGCGATCAGGCCTTCTGGATAAATTTCCTCGCCCTTGGGGCTGGGCAGCAGATCCCCGGCAATCTGATGTACGATGAATTGATCGAATGGCATATCCCGATTGATGGCATCCACGACCCAATCGCGAAAACGCCAGGCTTCAAGCGGTTCACAATTCCTGTCGCGAGCCTTGGGATTGCCATCGTGGTAATCGGCATAGCGAACGACATCAAGCCAGTGACGCGCCCAGCGCTGCCCGTAGGCAGGTGATGCCAGCAACCGATCGACGACTTTAGCGAAGGCCTCCGGAGATTTATCCTTCAAAAACGTTTCCACCTCTTCGGGCGTCGGAGGCAAACCGGTCAGATCAAACGTCGCCCGGCGAATGAGCGTTCGCTTGCCGGCTTTGGGCGCAAAGGACAGGCCTCGCGACTCCAGAGACGCCAACACGAACCGATCGATCTCGTTTGCGGCACGCTCCGGCGTCTTGACCGAAGGTGGGACAACATTCCGAATCTTCTGATAAGCCCACCAGCGCCGGTGGGCGTCGGTGATCTTGAACGAGCCGTCCTTACCGGCCTGAGCGGTCGGAACGGATTTCGGCCAGGGGGCGCCGCGAGCGATCCACTGTTTCAATTTGTCGATCTCTCCCGCCGACAGTTTTCCTTTCGGCGGCATGCGAAGTTCGCCGTTATACTCGATTGCCTTAACGATCAAGCTCTTGTTCGGTCGGCCTGGTTCCATGGCGGGCCCGGTATCGCCGCCCTTGAGCAATGCATCACGCGAGTTCAGGCGCAGACCTCCCTTGGCTTTGTCTCCATGGCAAGACTGACATTTCTCGACCAACAGCGGACGAACGTAGTTTTCGAAGTCGTCGTCAGCAAACGCCCACGGAGCAAGCCACATCACGGTTACGATTGCTGCACCGGCTCGCGCCAGGAAGGGGAATTTCATGCTTGCACAGGGTGCGACCCATTTCAAGAACGCGATCCTCCCTGCGCCGAGACACAGAAGAGCAACATGGAAAGGTCGGCAAATCATGGAATTACTCCACCTTTTTGCTCTTACTCGAATCGCTTGATGCGGATGTTTTTGAACTGGATGTCCATGGTGTATCCAGCGTGCAGTTGCAGGGCCAGGACGCCTTCCTTCAGGGCCTTCGGGCTCTCGTCTATCATCTCCGTGGTCACGTTGCCGTTGATGCGGTAGATGATGTGGTTTCCCTTGGCGATGAGCACGACGTCGTTCCAGTCGCCGACCTTGATCGCTTTTTTCAGTTCGGCGTCGCTCTTTTCGAGCTTCGAGGTTATGGGCTTTTTACCATCGGCCGTGTAGTGCGTCTTTTCGCCCCGTTTGCTCATGATGCCTCGGCCCCCCGCCACGCCGGCTTCGTCGTAGATTATCCCCGTATAACCATTGCCGCCGTCGAAGTCGGCCTGATAACCGCCGACAACGAAAGATTTCTCATTGAGCACCTTCGAGCGGAACTGAATACCGCTGTTGCCATCGACTTTGTCTTTCACCGGAGCGAACTTGAAGCTCAAACGAAGCTCGAAGTCCTTCACCGGCTTTTCATAAATAAGAAACGTCTGCTTCGACTTGTCCTTGGTTTCGTAGCCACTGATGACGCCGTCCTTCACGGTCCAATACTCCTTCAGACCACTCCAACCGGTCAAGTCTTTGCCATTGAAGATGGTGACGAAGCCTTCGGCATCTGCCTTGGGTTCATCGGCAATGACGAGCGACGGGGCGCCAAAACCAAACACCGCAACAACAGCGGCGAAGAGAAAGCGAAGGTGCATAGATCGTTCTCCGTTGGCCACGGCATCAATGGCGAACTCGAGGAAGGAAATTCAGAAGCAAACCACAATGTCGGATGTTGGATGCCGATACACCCGGATTGTGGAGAATCAACATTGTGAATTCACTCTATCTCAGTGTCTCCACCTTAATAGATAAGGGACAAACGAAGCGGCCGCATGGGATTGGCCAAGGTTATCTACAGGCGAGCCCAGAGGTTACGACAGATCGAGCATTTGTTTTCTTGCAATCCCTCTATGGTATTAGCCGTATTAGCCGTCCAAGGGGAAATCCCGCGGAAGAAAATGGCCGATCTCAAACACACCAAGAATCGGTCCAATCACCGAGACACCAGGGCGTTGCGTTCATCGATTCAGGAGGTATGCCAGGAGATCGAGCACTTCTTCCCGGGTGAGCGTGTTCAGCAGACCCTCGGGCATCGCCGACAGGCGTGACGGGGCGACGCTCTCGACATCCTTTTTTTTGATGCGAACGTGGTTGGCGAGCGGGTTCTCGGGATTGGTCCCGACGACGATCGCGTCGCCTGTCGTTTCGATATGCCGACCCACGATCTGCTTGCCGTTCTTGAGTTCGTAGACGAGTCGGCCGTATTGCTCGTTGATCTTCTTGCTGGGGCTCAAGATCTTGTCGAGGAGTTCGACCGCCGTTGAGCGTCCGCGCAAATTCGTGAGATCCGGGCCGGAGAAACCGCCGTCTCCCTGGAAGCTGTGGCAGGTGAAGCAGTTCGCGGCCTTGTACAGGGCACGGCCATTTTCCCGATTGCGTTTCTCCTTCAACCCGGGTTCCAACGAGGGGGCGAGATCGTCGAACTTCCACTGCTTGACGAGTTCGCGTTTCTTCGCGGGAGCGACGACGCCTGGCTTTTGCAGCCCGGCGATCCGCTCCGCGAACTTTTTCCGCTGCTCGTCGTCGAGCATGGCCACGGTCCCTTTGAGAACAGCGGCCCGCTTCGGATTCACGAATGCGCCACCTTTCCATCGCGGCAGGCGCTCAGCCGCGAGGACGAAGAATCGTTCTCGCAACGCTGGCGTCCAGACTCCACTCTTCGGATCGCGAATCAGAACGTCGGCGTAATAGATTTGCTCTTCCTGTGAACGACAATGCTCGAACAGATCGAGGGTCGGCGCCAGGTATCCTTCGTACTGAAACGCGACGAACATGGCGGCCAGTTCTTCGTTCACGCGGCGGTCGGAAGAGGGGAGAAATTTCGCGAGTTTCTTGACGAGTTGCGCGGCGTCTACCTTGGAGTACATTCCATGCCGACTGGCCGAAATGGTCAGGATCCGCAGATACCAGCACTGTTCGTCCGGACTGAGTTTGGCGAAATCGAATCGATCCAGCGCCGCAAGCAAGGCAGGCTGGATGGTCTTGTCGCCATCGGTCGAGCGAGACAGTGCGAGCAGGGCTTGCAGCCCGACACGCGGCTGCTTCTCCTCGAGCGCCTTCTGCTTCCATTCGGCGACCGGTTGCCATTCGAGCGCCGCCCGAGCCGCCCCGCGAATCGCTCGGTCCTCGTGTCCGAGGTGTTGCCAAGCGGCGGCGACGGTCCGCGGATTGGTCTCGCCGTGGAAGGATTCCAGTTCGCGACGCAATTTGTGCAAGGCTGCCGTTGCAGGTTCCAATGCCTTGCCCGACGATGGCGCCGTGCTTTCCTTACCGCGATAGATCACACGATAGAGATTGGACCCAGCACCACGGCCGCCGACTGTGAAATAGAAAGCCCCGTCTTTCGGCGAAACCGAAATATCCGTGAGCGGCATGCCTTTCGCGGAAAGGAACAGTTCGACCTCAGCCTCGTACGTGGCTCCCTTGGGTGTCAGATGAACGGCAAAAATGCGTCCGAACGTCCAGTCGCAGGCGAAAAATGCTTCCTGATAGCGTGCCGGAAACTTGGCGCCGTACCCGAAGCAGACGCCGGTCGGCGATCCGGGTCCGATATCCTGGATCGGCGGTTGAATGTCCTCCCATTTCGGCGTCCAACTCCATTTCATCGCTGGGCCGCTGCCGGCCCAACCACTGTCCGTGCCGCTGAGAATCTGCCGGATCGCGGTGGGACGGTAGTTCGGCAGGCCGATATCGAATTCCAGGTCGCTATCGAACGTAAACAGATCCCCGTGCCGATTGAACGCGATGTCGTAACCGTTACGCAGGCCCATGCAAAGATATTCCGGATTTTTGCCATCGAGGTCGGTCCGCAGGATCCAGCCGCCCGAAAACGGAGCCGGAATCGACTTGAACTCCCAGCTATCGCGATTCCAGTGCTTGGCGACACGACTCTTCTCGCACGGAGGCATGTTCCGATCACCGCTGATGACATAGATCGACTTGCCATCGGGGCCGAGGACGATGCCATGGATGTGGTGTTCATACCAGACTCGTTTGTCGTCGGTGACCCTCGGGAAAACAAACAGCCGTTCGGCCGTGTCGAGCTTGTCGTCCCCATCGGTGTCTTTCAGACGCAGGATCGCATCCGGATCAAGATCTTTCTCATCGATTTTATTCTTGCCCTGCGGGCGCTGCTCGTGCTGGACGACGTACAACGAACCGTTGATCCAGGCCATGCCCTGGCAACGCCCCCACTTGGTGGAGACCAGTTCCACCTTGCATTCCTCGTCGGTCCCAATGGCGGGTGGCGTGATGCGAAAGAGTCCCTGGTTGCCTTCAGAGGAGGCGTAGATTCGGCCCTTGTCATCGAAGCACATGGCGACCCAGGAGCCCTCGGTCGCTCCCTTCACCTGATACACGCGTTCCACGGCGAAGCCCGCCCGGACCTGAATATTGTTGGCGGGTACGGCCTTTTGAGCGTACGCCGCCGAAGTAGACCAGACTGCCACGACGAACAGAGTGAATGTCAGGGGTGCCTTTGCCATCTTTGTAAATCTCGATAATACATGGAAATCAACATCACCATTCCGTGGCGTCTCAGTTGGTAATTCGGTGTGGGTTCATAGACCTGTTCTCCTTTCGTTGCGGCAATTATTCGATGTTCGCGATGCTGCGCAGCCGCCATCGCGATCACTGGTTGGCCTTGTACTTCTTCGCCCGCTCGATCAATTCTTTGTCGCGGCAGATGACGAGGACGCGGTCGAGGACGCGGACGAATTCGGCCTGGTTGGGCTGGCGCAGCGTCTTCGAGTGGGCGAGTTCAACAATCGTTTTGCACGCAGCCTGGTTGAGCAGTTTGTCATCGAGGAAGGGGACGACAAGCCGCAAAGCCTCCATTTCGCGAATCGTGGACAGGGCGTCGATGACCGCCTTTTTCTTCTCGACATCGTCGGCAATCGCCATCGCTTGCTTCAAGACCGCGAAGCGAGGCGGAACCGGGTGATCCTTGTCGAGCGAGTTGACGCGGGCCAGGTTCTTGAACGCGAGCTTTTTGAGTTCGGGCTCGGGCGCGTTCTTGGCCAGATCGAGAAGGACGTCCGAGACGGAGTAATCGGGCCAATTCGCGAGGGCGAGCACGGCGGCCGAGCGGTCCTTCGTGTCGAGCGACTGCTTGGCGAGCGCCAGCGCCTTCGGCCCGCCGATTCGCCCAAGCAACGGCAGTAGATCAGCCCGATTGTCCGGCGACACGGCGGCGACGATGGCATCGGCGCGCTTGTCGGGTTCGCCGATGCGGGCAACAACGGCGGCGATCGCCTTTTCCGCATTTTCGCGCTCGACACCCTTGGCCGCCTTCAAGATCCCGGGGATCATGGCGCCGACGTCTTTCGCCTCGGCCAGCTTGCCGAGAGCCTTCATGGCGGCTTGACGGACGGCGGCGTCGTCACCGCGAGCGTCTTCATGAAGCACGGGAACTGCGGCCGCCAAACCGCGTGCCTCGACAATCGCGATCAAGCCGATGCGCGTGGATGGCTGTTTTTCGGCCGCCAGGACGGCAATCAGTTTTTCATCAACGCCGGGTCCCGCGATGGTGCCGAGGCTGGCGCGGGCAGCTTCGGCGTGCTTCGATTTCGAGAACGCGGTTTCGACCAACAATGGTAAGGCCGAGGCATCGCCGAGCAAACCGAGGGAGAGAATTCCGGCCCGCTGGAGATCGGCGTCCGAGGATTGACTTGCCTTCAAGGCGAGTGCCGCTTGCGACTTCTCGCGTCGATTGGCGAGGGCGCCGAGAAGCAAGACCTGCGCCTGGACCGGCAATTTGTCAGCGGCAGCGGCCACGGCTTTCAGCGAGTTCGAATTGATACCGGCGATCGCCAGCAGAGCGATGTTGCGCGCATCGCGGTCGTCGCTGGTTAGCAGCTTGACGATCCGGGCGCCCGCATCGTCACCGGCTGAACGGAGCACGCCTTCCAGAGCGGCCATGCGGGTGGCGCGGTTCTTCTCGTTGCCGTACAGATCGTTATAGATGGCGGCGGCTTCTTGCGTCTTGCCATCCTTCACGAGCTTGTCCGCGCAGAGCAGATATGCATCGCAGATCCACAATCGCACCGGATCCTTGGCGGCTGCGCGCGCCTTGTTGAGCTGTGCCGCGGCATCGGCGCTGGCGATGCGGCCCAAAGCGCGAGCGGCGGCCTGAGCGACCGCGGGCGATTCGTTCGTCAACTCACCGGCCAGCGCGCTCGCGGCAGACGCTGCCCGGCGGTAGCCCAGAGCGTTGGCGAGGGCGATCTTCGTCTTGGCGTCCTTCGCCGACAACTTGCCGACGAGAGCGGCGGTCGCTTCCTCGGCGGGGTTATTGGCCAGGCAGCGGATCGCGGACTCGCGGAGCACTTCGCTGGGATCGTCAATGACCTTGGCGACCGCGGCGACAGACTCGACCCGGCCGATGTATTCCAGTTGCTTGAGCAGCCAAAACCGCGCGGGATCGGGCACGTCGGCGCCCAGCTTGGCGATCATCAGCTTGCAGACTTCCAGCCGCTTCGCCTCGTTGCCCGGCGCGCCGGCGGCGAGGCAAATCTCTTGCCACTGCTGCTGCGGCGCATTGCGATCGGGGAGCTCGGCGCGGGCCATGCCCGGGATGAGCAGCGCCAGGGCCTCTTCGTTGGTCTTACCCTTGATGTCGATCGGGCCGGCAACCGCAGGTTTTTTGCCTTTTTGGCTGTAGCCGGGCGCGACCGATAGAAGCACGGCAACGACGGCGAGAGAGAAATAGCGCATGTGAGTATGACTCCGAGGTTGGTGCGATCGGCCCAGCCGGGAATCTTCGACCGGCTGAGGGCGTCGTGATGGTGGGTACTGAAGCGAAGTTGTTTTTGTCAGCAACCCGGCGGTTCGGAGCAGCCGGGTTGCTGAAATCGACTCGAAGGCAGGTATGCACATCGGACTACTACAACGTCCACGGCTCGCGTTTCGGGCGATCGAGCCGGCGCGAGGCCTCCTCGTCGCCGATGATTTCCTCGCGGTCCGGATCCCAGCGAAGCGAGCGGTTGAGGGCGTAGGCGATGTTGCCGAGGTGGCAAACGGTGCAGGCGCGTTGCGCGATTTCGACGTCGCGGAAGCAGCGTTCGCGGGTTCTGACGCAGTGGAGGAAATCGCCAAAGATGCCGCCGCGGCCCTTGTAGTGTGGCATGTCGGCGAGGCGATCGGGCCGGCGATGGTCACCGGGCCATCGGCCTTCGGTCCCGACATAAGTGATGTTGCCCGAGCCGCCGTGGTACATCTTGAAGCCGTCGGCGAACTCGAAGGTGAGGAGGCGATGCTCCGGGCCGGGCACGTGGATGTGCGTCGGGCCGGTGAGGTGATGCTGAGTCGCGAACAGCGCCGCGCCGAAGCGGTGAGCGCCCCAATCGGTCATCTGCCAGCCGGAATATTCCCGATACGGTCGGAAGTTGAAGTTGATGAGCTGGGGATGGAAGCCACGCCACGGCGCCGGGCCAAGCCACATTTCCCAATCGACGCCGGCGGGGACCGGCAACTCCGGCAGATTGCAGTCGCTGGGTGGGCCGCCGCAGCTGACGAACGCTTCGCGCGGCGTGCCGATGCCGCCGCTCCAGATCATCCGCGGCACATCGCCGTTGCCGTAGTCGCCGAGGACGCGCTGGCTACCGCCCGAAAAGACCCGGCCATAACGGCGAACCGCCTCGACCATCGCCCGGCCTTCGCGAATTGTCAGCGACTCGGGCTTCTCGCAGTAGACGTCTTTGCCTTGCTTGCACGCTTCGATGGTGATGATGGCGTGCCAGTGATCCGGCGTGGCGATGAGGACGGCGTCGATGTCGGGACGCGCCAGAACTTCGCGGAAGTCGTTATACGCGCGGCAATCGTTGTTGTTGTATCGCCTGTTGACGGCGACTCTGGCTTGTTCGCGGTGGGCGGTCACCGGATCGCAAACCGCGACCATCTGCACCTCGGGAAAGCCCATGAAACCGCCCATGTCGCCTCGGCCTTGTCCACCGCAGCCGATCGTGGCCATGACGATACGGTCGCTCGCCGGTGGGCGATTGCCCTGGCCGAGAGCGGCATTGGTGAGCAAATACGGCCCCGCGATGGCGGCACCGGCAGCCTTGATGAAGCGACGACGACTGGTGGTAGATGGGATCTTCACGAATGTGTCCTCCGCAACAGGGGTTGAAAGAACCTTCTTAATTGCCCACGTTCCGACGGCCTTACTTTTCGCTGTTCGATCTCAAAGAATTCTACGGATTGCGACGCTTATTTAGGGCGAGCGATTCCCGCGTAAGGATACTTCGACACCGCCTCCCAAGCGATCTTCTGCAGGATGGCGGCTTGTTCATCCGTGATCGTTTTGTCGAGCGTCACATTCAACCCCACCGGCGACCGCTGATAGAGAGCGACGAAGATGCAGTAATCTTGCAACAGTGAGCCCAATCGGCCCTGGTGGGGCATGTCGTCGTTGAACAATTCCGATTGCCTCGTCACACCGGGAAACTTGCCGTTTACCACCATGGCTCGCATTTGCACGAAGGCGTCACCCACGGGAACGAGGTAGACAACCTTCGTGCCGAGCTTCTTGTTGATCTCGTCTACCCTGCCTTCGACCGCCTTGCGATTCTTGTCGAGGGCGGCCTGAAGGTCGGCAATCTTGACGACGTCGCGGGCCGGACCGTTCTTGCTGATGCCCAGGCCATCGTGGACATTCCAGCCGGCCTGCCACAGGACTTTGAAGTTCGGATTGTGCTTCACGCCGAACTCGGCGACCTCTTCGGCAATTTCCGTCTCATGCCAGTTCGAGTGCGTGTAGGTGAAGACGTCGATCTTTTTCTCCTCGAGCCGCGACTTCAACGTCGTGGATTCGCGAGACAGCTTCCTCTTGCCGCTCAAGCATCCTGGCATGTAGACCGGGCCAGGTTTGCCAGCGATGACTTCAGAGCCGGGGTAATAAACGCCTTCTGTTAGGCCCACGGCTTTCTCGATCGCTCGCAGGCGATTTCCGTTGTAGCTCCAACTGTTACCTTGCGTCTGCACCCGCGACGGTTCTTTAGCGGATTGTTTTGCTGTCAGTTCCATCACGACACGAAAACCCTGATAACACCCTCGGTAGACAACCGGATCTCGACCAATACGAGCCGCGGAACGCAGACGCTTCGCATCGCTCGACCACCCGCCACCGCGTTGCACCTTGGCTTTTCCCGTGGTCGGCCCAGTCGGATCGACTTGTTTTTCCTTGAAATAGCTGTTCGGCATGTACCAGTCTTCGCACCATTCCCAGACGTTGCCGTGCATGTCGTAGAGGCCAAAAGCATTCGCTTTGAACTGGCCAACGGGAGCAGTGAAGACGTAGCCATCTTTGGCCTTGATGCCGATGCTCCATCCCGGATACTTGGCGCGCGCGGTTGCGTCAGCACCGTTGCCGATGGTCGCCAGGCCTTCGGGATCGTCGCCATGCACGTAGGTGGTCTTCGTCCCCGCCCGGCAAGCATACTCCCACTCGGCTTCGGTTGCCATGCGATAGGTCTTCTTCTCTTTTTCGCTCAGCCACTTGCAGAACGCCTTGGCGTCGCTCCACGACACATTGACTACCGGGTGTTGATCGGTTTGTTCGAACCCCGGATTCTTCCAGGTGAACTCCGGCTTCATGTCGTTGATCTTACCGTCCGCATCAATGCCGTAGGCGCCTTTGCCGTCGCGTTCGCCATCGGTTGTATATTTCGACGCCGTCACGAACTGTTTGAACTGGCCGACCGTGACCTCGTAGGCACCCATGTAGAAGCCTTTGGTCAGTTCCACCTCGTGCGGCGTTTCCTGCGGCTCACGACCCGCCTCCGATTCGGGCGAGCCCATCGTGAACTTCCCCGGCGGAATGTACACGAGTTTCATGCCGAGGCTGTTCTTGATTTCCTTAGGGTTGAACGACTGGGCACCACTGGGGCTCGGACAAATCCCGAGGACAAAGCTCGCAGCAAGAAACCTCATGAATGCAAATCGCATCACACTTCTCCCATTTTCGGTTTGTCCGCAGGACTGATTTCCAGGCCCGTCCCAGGTATTTTTTCACCTTACGGGTTTCACGATGGCGAGGTAAATCCACGGTGCATCTCCCGCCTTTTTGGGCGTCTTGGGATTTATGCCGTTCGGGCCCAGTTTGACCGTGGCGCCCCTGGGATATTCCTTCTCGAACAACCGGAAGCCGCGTTCGTTCCCCAGATAGCCCCCCTGCAACGACTCACCCGTGTCCTTCCAGGTGGCAAGCCACTCCGGCCGCTTCTCGAGTTTTCCATCGACTGCCACGTAGACGGTTGCCTTGTCGGTCACGGTGAACTCCATCAGCACCTCTCCGGTGTAGGCAAGAGCGGCGTTATCGGGCCTTATCCAATCACAACCGCGAACCAATTCCGGAACCTTGCCGATCACGGTCACGGAACAGGCAGACGTCTGCGGTTTCCATCCGGTATCTCCGGGTTTCAGATTGGCGACGATCTTCCAGGGTTCGTTGTGAACCGCATCGGACGGAACGAT
>CAMAUE010000114.1 GCA_945861245.1 Singulisphaera sp. GP187 | reverse complement strand
GTTTGAGCGAAATCTTGCAAATTCTCAGCATCACGCTTTTCGAGAAAAGCGAGCTTTTTACCGTGTTAAACGCATTCGGCGAACAAGAAGAAAAAACGCCTAGCCATAAACAGTTGACGTTATTCGACATATAACCGGACAGTAGTGGAAATATCCAACGCAATATTGACATGCGAAATCGATTTGATCCGCGCGGAAATTGTAGTCGGTTTGTAGCGGCGATGCGGGCGGTGCGTGCGTGAGCGTTGCGATTTGAATGACGTGCGAAAGGAATGTGCTAATGTCGGGCTGTCCAAGATGCCAGCTGCGCGCGATTCGCGCGATGTGCGCAGCTTGCATGATTGCACCAAATTACGATTTTGACCAATAGTCGGAATAATGCCTGGCGTGCCATGCGCGGAGCCCAAAGATTTCGTCAAGAAGAATATTTCTTGCTGGCACGTTGGTCGCGCATGGGCAATGTTCTATTGTCCGAAGCAAGTGTCAATCTCATGTCGAGACGAGCTTCGGAAAACGATCCATGTCTGACCCATATCGAATCGAGGACATCATGAAGCGAATCCTTTCCATCGGTCTGTTGACAGCGTGCGCGCTCGTCATTTCCGAACACCAGGCCCAGGCCTGGGTCAACGCCAAGTTCAGCATCGGCTTGAACTGGCACTTGCAAAGCGCCAACAACAACACCCTTTGGGGCCTCTGGAAGAACGGCCAAGTTCCCGGACCGGAAGCCTTCGGGCAGCCCGGCGGCGGCGGACCGTTCACGCCAGGACAGATGACCCCAGGCGGCGTCTTCCCGTTCTACGGCAGCGCCCCAAACAGCGTCGGGCCGAACGGCATCCCCGTCAACTTCCCACACCAGACCTCACCCGTAATGCCCGGCGCCGTCGGCCAACAGCGCGGCTACTACCCCTACACGATGCCGTACTATGCCCCGACCCAGGCACCAGTCCAAACCCCGACGCCAGCCCCGGCCCAAACGGCGGAGAACCTTTTCCGCACCACCAGCTACTACTCTCAGCCGAGCAACTACTATCCGATGTACCAAGCGTACTACGGTCAACAGCAAGCTCCGTACTACTGGTACCAACAACGCTAAGTATAGATCCCACCGGTCGATCCCACATTTCTTCCCTGACATGTCTGAATGCTCGCCGCTCGCGACTCCCGTCGCGGGCGTTTTTTTTTGGGTGGCGTGAACCGTGAAACTTCGTGGGCAAATCCTCCGCATTACTCTGATTTCGATCGAATGCGAAGAGTCGAAACGTACGACCACAACGATTGAACGCCTCGTGGGACCGATGGTCCACGCTCTTCCATCAGGATAAGGAATGTTAAATTCTCGTTGTGAAGGAAATTGAAAACGCTGAGGCGGTGTATCTTGGCGTGACCGACAAAAGTCGCTTTACGAGCCGGAAGCGTAAGCGACGGACTGTGAAATTCGTCGCTTACGCTTCCGGCTCGTACTTTTGTCGGTCGCGTCAATCTTGCACCAGCAACGGAAAAGATACGGCGAGAAGGTGAGGCGGCTGCCAAATGCAATGCGGAAATGGATCTGTTGATTACACGCAAAGAAGTGATTGTTGAGCGTCTGTAAACAAGCCGATAGCGAAGCAAAGACGATCCTAGCCGCGTAAGCGGCAGGTTGAACGCACGAATGCCGGTTCAACCTGCTGCTGCCGTGGCTAGGATCGCCTCTGTCTTATTTTGTGGCGAGGGGCACAACTGCGAACAAAACAACCGGCCTCCACCATAATCGGCGAGGCCGGTCTCCCTTGCATACCTCACTTCCGGAGCCCGCTCGATGGCGGCATGCCCGATGGGATTCCCGTTGAACCTGGCATCGGCGGCGCGTGGCCATGCCCGTCACCCGAACTGCTCGGCAGATCGACCGGTTTGTATCCGCCTGGTTGCATCTTGAAGTAACCGATCAGAAGCAAGTAACCGACAAGCATACCCGCGGGGAAAATCGCCATCGCGCCTAATGCACCTTGCTTGCTATTGCCGATCGTTTCGTCCATCTGATGCTTCACGGCTTTTTTGTCGAGCTCCGACAACGATTTCATCAACTCTTTCACTTTGTCATCCGAGATCGCTTCGTAGGGAATAATTTCATAGATAGTCTTTTTTTCGATGACCGTCAGTTTTCCGTCCTTAACGATGCCTGGCAGTGCCTTGGTGATTTTCTCGTCCTTGGCGACTGCTTGAATCGCTTTGTCAGCCTGGAGCGTACCGATGTAAGGGAAGCCGAGCGTGCCGACGGCGAGCATACCGATGCCGGAGATCGCGTTGAGTGCTAACGCGCCGCCTTTGGGCATTTGTTCAGATACCACGCCGAGCATCGTTGGCCAAAAGAACGTCTTGCCGAATCCATAAAGCGTGGCGGCGATGAAGATCACCACGCCGGTGCCAAACGATAGCGTGTACAGGCCAACGATTGCTAGCACCGAACTGATCGCGAGCAACCCGAGCGGCGAGAACAGATGCACGATCGGGCCGGCGAAGAACCGCAACACCATCATGATCGCCGAGGTGTAAACGAGAATCCAGCCGGCGTGGAATTTGCCCTTCGCCACTTCTTCCATGATGCCGGTGATCCAACCGTCGGTGCCGATTTCCGTCGTCGCCAATGGGATCATGATGAGGATCATGAAAAACATGAGGAATCGGCCTAACGATAATGTGTATAGGCCAAACCCGACAACGATGACCGCCCCGATCGCGATGAATACGCCTTTTTCGGTGTCGCTTACCGTTCGACCTCCTTGCCCCGCAAAGTCGATGAGCTGAAGAACAACCAAGAACCCTACGATCAAAGCACCAAGGATACCGAATTCAGAAAGCATGTCGCGATACGATACACCAGACGAGACGCGCTCCTGAACCGGGAAGCTCAACGGCGCCAACATGAGTACGTAGATAACAGCAGGAATCGCAATCAGGCCCACTTTGATCGACCATGGCACGTGATCAATGAATATCGTCACCATGCCGGCAACGACCAAGCCACCCGGCCAACCGGCGTGAAGGATGTTCAGCCATTTCGTCTTATCCTTGCTAAACATCGTGGCGACGACGGGATTGATGAACGCCTCGACCGTACCGTTGCCCAGGCCGAGAATTAAGCTGCCCCAGTAGAGCAGTTGGAACGCCAATTCCTTGTTCGGTTCGCTCCCATCGGTTGGGTGGGAAACGTAGTAGGCAGACACACCCATGATCGCCCAGATAATGTGCCCCGCGAACGCGATGAACATCGATACCTTATAACCGATGCGGTCAATCAACAGGCTAAACCCGATGATGCTGACTGCGAACGGCCAAATGCCGATACCTGCGAGACGGCCCGCCTGTGCCGGATTCAAATCAAATTCCGTGCTCCATGTGCCGATCAGGAACATGCGGGCGATGAAACCGAATGCGGTGGTCACCAAGGCGATGAAGCAACCCCAAAACAAAACTTGATCATGTGTGGAACTTCCCGATGAGGACGGGTTCGTCGATTCGGCGGTCATGCACGGCACTCCTGGTGGATGGTGGAGGTACTCGCAATATCACGCGCTCGCCCAAGGCGAGCGGCTATAGCGAAACTTCTCATTCTCTTTTCCTAGAAACTTCCCATCCCATCCGCAAGCGCTTCCTTTACAATGACCCAAGAGATTCCCGCTGACCGCCCTCGGCTTTCCTTCTTTCACGAACCGCGAACCTGTGCGAACCTTTACCTTTCTCGGCACTGGAACCTCCGTCGGCGTCCCCATGATCGGCTGCGATTGCTCCGTCTGCACCTCCACCGATCTCCGCAACCATCGCTATCGCTGCTCCGTCCTCATCGCCAACGCCTATGGCAATATCCTGATCGATACAGGACCGGAACTTCGCTTGCAGCTGCTGCGCGCCAAAATCGGCATCGTCCACGCGGTGTTGTATACGCACGCCCACGCCGACCATATGTATGGCCTGGACGACTTGCGACCGATTCCGCGCTTGCTCGGCGGCCCGGTGCCGCTCTACTGCAACAACGAAGTCGAACGCATGTTGCGAAAATCGTTTTCCTACGCCTTCAGTCAAGAGGCCGAGATGCTGTCCAGCGGCTTTTTGCCCAAGCTCGTGTTTCGCAATATCACCGAGGCACCGTTCACCGTTCTCAACGAAGTCGTCACGCCGATCCCGCTCGAACACGCCCATTTCAACGTGTTCGGCTTCCGCATCGGTAATGTGGCCTATTGCACCGACGTCAACAAGATTCCGCTCGACAGCATGAAGAAACTCGAAGGCCTCGATATCCTGATCTTGGACGCCCTGCGATTGCGCCCGCATCCCGCTCACTTCTGCCTCGATGAAGCGCTGGAGGTGATCGACCGCCTGCAACCGGCGAGGGCGTTCCTCACACATATTTCGCACGATATCGACCACGAAGCCGTGAGCAAGACCCTGCCGCCGATGGTCGAGTTGGCATATGATGGCTTAAGTTTCGCGTTTTGAATTTATGGTTTGTTTAGCCGCTCGCCTTTGGCGAGCGCGGGCGCGGCGATGTTCCAATTCGCTGCAAAGCGCCACACCCGCGCTCGCCGAAGGCGAGCGGCTAAACGAGAAAGGGGAATTATGAAATCCCGATACGTCATCGCATTCCTCCTCACCCTCCTCGCCGCGCCGGCCTACGCACAGGACGCCGAGAAGCCGAACATCATCCTCATCTTCGCCGACGATCTCGGCTATGCCGATGTCGGCTGTTTTGGCGCGAAGGGGTTCAAGACGCCGAACATCGATAAGATGGCGGCCGAGGGCGTCCGCTTCACCAGCTTCTACACCGGTTGCTCGGTCTGCTCCGGTTCGCGGGCGGCCCTGATGACGGGGCGACACTATCAGCGTGTCGGCGTTCCCGCGGTCATGTTTCCAGGCGCCAAGAACGGCTTGAATCCCAAAGAAATCACGATTGCCTCGTTACTGCGAACGTTCGGCTATCGCTGCTTCATCATCGGCAAATGGCATCTCGGCCACCTGCCAATGTTTCTGCCGACCAGCCACGGGTTCCACTCCTATTTCGGCATCCCCTACAGTAACGACATGACGATCGACGCCGTCAATGCGAAATTCAGCAACGATGTCGTCTTCCGTCTCGGCAAGACCGAGGAAATCGTCCGCAAGGAAGGCGGCATCAAGAACACCGTGCCGCTCATGCGCGGCGAGGAGGTCGTCGAGTATCCGGTTGACCAATCGACGCTGACCAAACGCTACACCGACGAGGCGATCAAACTCATCAAGGAAAACAAGGATCAGCCGTTTTTTCTGTACATGCCCCACACGATGCCTCACGTGCCGTTGTTCGCGTCGGAGAAATTCAAGAAGCGCACGGGAAGCGTGTTCGGCGACGTAATGGAAGAACTCGATTGGTCTGTGGGCGAAGTGCTCAAAGCCGTGAAGGACAACGGCATCGATCGCAAGACGCTCGTGATCTTCACATCCGACAACGGTGCGCACCAAGGCTCGGCCGGCCCGCTGCGAGGCAAAAAGGCAACGGTCTACGAAGGCGGCTACCGCGTGCCGTTCATCGCTCGCTGGCCAGGCAAAATTGACGCCGGCACTTCCACCGACGAGATGGCCGCCACCGTCGATTGTCTGCCGACCTTCGCCAAACTCGCCGGCGGCAACGCGCCGAAAGATCGCCCCGTCGACGGCAAGGACATCCGCTCGTTGCTCTTCGAGAAAGGCGCAAAAACGCCGCACGAAACCTACGTACTCCTCCACGGCAACGGCGCGGTGCGCAGCGGCGATTGGAAGTTTTACCCCTGGCCTGAAGGCGCCGCCAAAGCCAAGAAAAAAGTCGCCGCCAAGTCCGACAAAGTCCAGCTCTACGATCTTCGTAAGGACCTCGGCGAAACAACCAACATCGCCGACCAACACCCCGAAGTCGTCGCCCGCCTGGCGAAAGCGTATCAGCATTTCGCCGAGGATGTGAAGAAGGATAAGTTGCCATGATGAGATTGTTTAGCCGCTCGCCTCTGGCGAGCGCGGGCGTGTGGTTGCGTCGAATTACCCCACGCTCGCGCTCGCCAGAGGCGAGCGGCTAAACAAGGAATCACCCGGAGTCCGCCATGATCCCCGATGACCTGCATCAACGCTTGCGAGAATTCGGTCAAGATCACCTCATCGGCATCATCGAACAAGCCGAGCCTGCCGCACGCGCCAAGCTAATCGCCGATCTGCAAGCGATCAACCTGGCCGAGTTGCACTCGCTGTTCCAACAGCGCGCGCGCAAGGACGCCTTGCCGGAGCGAGATCGGATTCAGCCGATGCCCGTGCCAAGCATGACCGATGCGGAACGCGCTGCGTTTCATGAGGCCGGCATCAAGGCGATCGTCGCCGGCGCGGTGGCGTACCTCGTCGTCGCCGGCGGGCAGGGCACTCGGCTTGGCTTTGACGATCCCAAGGGCATGTTCCCGATCGGGCCTATTTCAAAGAAATCGCTCTTTCAAATCCATGCCGAGAAGGTCCAAGCCCTGCGTCAACGCTTCAATGCTCGCTTCCCGTTGCTTGTCATGACCAGCCCGGCAACAGATGAGCGAACGCGATCTTACTTCAAGCGCAAGAACTACTTTCGCCTACCGCCACAGGATGTCCTATTTTTCTGCCAGGGCACGATGCCCGCCGTCGATCTCGCCAGCGGTCGCCTGCTGCGCGAGAGTGCCGCGCAGCTTTGCCTCAGTCCGAACGGCCACGGCGGCACGATCACCGGGCTGCACGCGGAAGGCCTGCTCGACGAACTCGACGATCGCGGCATCCAGACAATCTCGTACTTCCAGGTTGACAATCCACTCGTCAATCTCGCCGATTACCTTTTCATTGGCCGACATCTGCGCGAGCAGGCTCAGGTCTCTTCGAAGGTGCTTCCAAAAACCGGCCCGAAAGAGAAGGTCGGCAACTTCCTGCTTGTTGACAGCCGCTGCGCGATGATCGAATATTCCGACCTGCCCGATGAATGGGCGCTCGAGACCGATGATACGGGCCGCCTGAAATTTTGGGCAGGCAACCCGGCGATTCATCTGTTCGACGTGGGCTTTCTGAAGGAAATCGCGGTCGACACCGATCGGCTGCCCTGGCATTTGGCGAAGAAGAAAGTGCCATGCCTCGATGACGCCGGTAACCCGATCAAGCCGGAGACCGAGAACGCCCTGAAGTTCGAGCGCTTCATTTTCGACGCTCTCCCGCAGGCCGATCGCTGGACTATTCTGGCGACGGAGCGAGAAAACGAGTTCGCACCGGTGAAGAACAAGGACGGCGTCGATTCACCCGCTACCGCCCGTCAACTCATGATCGGCCAGGCGAAACGCTGGATGCGCGAAGCAGGTGTCGAAGTCGCCGACGGCGTGACCGTCGAGATCAGTCCGCTGTTTGCGCTCGATGCGATTGAATTTCGCAAAAAATGGCCTGGCCAAAAAGAAATACGTAAAAATACGTATATATCGTGACGCATTGCGAAGCCTTGAAAAGAAGTGCTTCACGCAGAGTCGCAATGGCAAAACGCGGCCAAGCCGAATCGAATACGGAATCAGGAAAGAAAGAAAGTACAAAAAAATACGGAAGCAAACTCTTGAATCCGATTTTCGTGATTTGCATTTGGAAATCGTCGCTACTTGCGACGAATTTGGTTGATAGCAACGCAAAGAAATAAATTTGAATCGAGAAGCCGTACGGTGTGTCAAGCGCCATCGCTCGGCACGCCCTTGGATCTCCGTGTTATTGCAATCGCTATTTGCATCGCCATCCATTTCGCCGCCAGACCCATCGCCGCTCCTATTAAGTGAGCCGTGGGTGAGGGGCCATATTTAGTGAAAAAACGCCACCGCGTTGCGGAAGAGTTTTAGGCCGTCGCCTTCCGGGGCCAGGCCTTTGCGCGTCCATTGCGGGTGTTGCGTCGGTAGCACATGGCGTTCGGGGTGCGGCATCAAGCCGAGTACGCGGCCCGTGGTGTCGCAGACGCCGGCGATGTCGTCCTGTGAGCCATTGGGGTTGGTCGGATACGGACCGGACTTCCCATTTGCATCAACATACCGCAATACAACTTGGCCGGCCTGAGTGAGACCTTTGCGAATCCAGTCATATCGACACAGGAATCGGCCCTCGCCATGCGCGATCGGCAGGTTCATGTGGTCGATTCCTTGCACAAACGGGCATCTGCCCGGCGTCGCTTGAAGATGAATCCAGCGGTCTTCAAATTTGCCCGAGTTATTATGCGCCAGCGTGGCGATGGGCCCGTCGTCGGCATTGGGCGGCACGATGAGGCCGGCCTTGAGCAGGGTTTGGAAACCGTTGCAGATGCCTAGGATGAGACGCTCTTTATCACGAAATTGGCGAAGGATATCGTGCATGAAGTGTTGCAACTGAACCGCTAATATCTTGCCCGCAGCGACGTCATCGCCGTAGGTGAAGCCTCCAGGAATTGTCATAATCTGGTACTGGAGCAGGAGTTTTGGGTTTTCTCGTAAGCGATGAATGTGGAGACGTTCGGTGAGGGCGCCGGCCTGTTGGAAGGCGAACTCGGTTTCGAGGTCGCAATTGGCGCCGGGAGCGCGAAGGATAAGTACACGGGGTTGGGACATTATGAAAGTCTCGCGAAAACGCTGGATTTAGTGCAAAACACCCTTGCGGAATTAGGTGAGTGGGCCCATAATCGATATAAGGTTTTTGGCGAGGGTGTCCAAATATTTTGGAAAAACAGTCCTGCCGTAACTCTCTTTGAAAGTTGCGGTTTACGCGATGCGAAGAATGTTTCCCTGTTTTTTTTCTCACGCACTGTTGACTCCGAGCGGATTCAGTCCATATAGTCATCTACGCGTCGGTAATGCTGACGCGAAAACGAAAGTCGCTTTTCGGAGCGGCTTTTTTCGTCGATCTTTGACAACTCGGTGAAGCACCTTTTTTATACAAGCCAATGCGAGGGTGTGTTATGTCTTAGGGCATGACACAACTCGCAATGACGAAGTGGTGGAATTTGTCAAGAATTCCAAAACTTGTCATTCTATTTGAGTCGTGACCTGAGATGACCAGCAAGTATGTCAAGCCGATGCAATCACCATCTTCTCGGTAGTTTAGCCACTTTCGACAAAGACGATTGCGAAAGCCGATTCGTTTACTAGCAGTCGCAAGACTGTCATGCGAATAAACTTTTGAAGGGTTTGATCCTGGCTCAGAACGAACGTTGGCGGCGTGGATTAGGCATGCAAGTCGAACGAATGCTAGCTTTGTAGCAATACCGAGCTAGAGGAAGTGGCGAAAGGGGCAGTAATGCATGGGTAACTTACCTTGGGGATGGGCATAGCCGTTCTAACGAGCGGGTAATTCCCAGAGATTCAGCGGAGAGGCATCTCTCTGCTGGGAAATGAGTTTCGCCTCGAGAGGGGCCCATGTGCTATTAGCTAGTTGGTAGGGTAACGGCCTACCAAGGCTAAGATGGCTAGCGGGTGTGAGAGCACGACCCGCGCCACTGGCACTGAGACACTGGCCAGACACCTACGGGTGGCTGCAGTCGAGGATCTTCGTCAATGGGCGCAAGCCTGAACGAGCGACGCCGCGTGAGCGATGAAGGCCTTCGGGTTGTAAAGCTCGAAAGTGGGGATAAAGCCGCAAGGTTGATAGATCCACAGTAAGGACGGGCTAAGTTCGTGCCAGCAGCCGCGGTAAGACGAACTGTCCAAACGTTGTTCGGAATCACTGGGCTTAAAGGGCGCGTAGGCGGTCGATCAAGTCGGGGGTGAAATCCTGCAGCTTAACTGTAGAAGTGCCTTCGATACTGATCGTCTGGAGGGAGATAGGGGTGTGCGGAACTTCCAGTGGAGCGGTGAAATGCGTTGATATTGGAAGGAACGCCGGAGGCGAAAGCGGCGCACTGGATCTCTTCTGACGCTGAGGCGCGAAAGCTAGGGGAGCAAACGGGATTAGATACCCCGGTAGTCCTAGCCCTAAACGATGGGTACTAGATTGTAGACTTTCATGGGTTTACAGTCGAAGCAAAAGTTTTAAGTACCCCGCCTGGGGAGTATGGTCGCAAGGCTGAAACTCAAAGGAATTGACGGGGGCTCACACAAGCGGTGGAGCATGTGGCTTAATTCGAGGCTACGCGAAGAACCTTATCCTGGGCTTGACATGTGCGAAAGCGGTAGGGAGTAGTTCTCTGGAAACAGAGGGCGAACGGTATCCAATCCGTGTCCTACTACAGGTGCTGCATGGCTGTCGTCAGCTCGTGTCGTGAGATGTCGGGTTAAGTCCCATAACGAGCGAAACCCTTGCCTCTAGTTGCCAGCGAGTAATGTCGGGGACTCTGGAGGGACTGCCGGTGTTAAACCGGAGGAAGGTGGGGATGACGTCAAGTCCTCATGGCCTTTATGCCCAGGGCTGCACACGTGCTACAATGGCGTGAACAAAGGGAAGCCAACCCGCAAGGGGGAGCAAATCCCATAAAACACGCCCCAGTTCAGATCGAAGGCTGCAACTCGCCTTCGTGAAGTTGGAATCGCTAGTAATCGCGGGTCAGCAACACCGCGGTGAATGTGTTCCTGAGCCTTGTACACACCGCCCGTCAAGCCACGAAAGAGAGGAGCGCCCGAAGTCGCCTCACGGTGCCGAAGGCGAAACTCTTGATTGGGACTAAGTCGTAACAAGGTAACCGTAGGGGAACCTGCGGTTGGATCACCTCCTTTCTAAGGATGTATCCACTTTCATGATAGTAATATCGTGAAAAGAATCATGAAATCACACCCTAGCATTGGCCTATAAAAGGTATTCACCAGTTGTTATAGATAAAACCCCGCCGGAGCGTAAGTTCCGGCGGGGTTTGTTTTTTCACTCAACCGAAACTGCTCATGCGCTACCATCGTGATCGAGCGAAATTAGGCTTTAGGGTCGCGGTTCTGTGCCTGTGTTTGGCTCATGACGGAGAACAGGAGCGCAACGAATAGGGTGGTCCCAATAATTGTTCGAAATCATTTCGATTAGCGCAGCGTCGTTCGATTCCTTGGTTTGACACCTATTTATGCTTGCCGGTCTCAATAAGAATTAGTTGGGCTAGATCTTGTCCAATCCGATACAGAGTGAATCCTTTCAATCGCATGGCGCAAATTTCTGGTCGATAGGAACTAAATCCAACTTCGGCGAATAGAATATTCTTTCTGCTGCCTTCCCGTTCGTGCGTTTTTCATTCGAGTAATCGGCAACGACGACGTAATGGAGGATTTTTAATGAAAATCGCACAAGGTGATCTCGTCATCCACAACGGCACGCTCATACTCGGCACGGGAGCATCGGCCATTCCGTGCGGCACAGTGCATCTGCGTGATGGCCGAATTGCCTACGCCGGTTCCGCCCGCGGTGCTCCGGTGCTTCTGCCGGGCACGCCGAGCATTGACGCAGCTGGCGGGACGATCATGCCTGGCCTGGTCGAAGCGCATTTTCATCCGACCTATTTCAACGTCGCCGCTCTTGAAGACCTCGATATCAAATATCCCGTCGAGTATGTTACGCTGCTCGCCGCGGCCAACGCCCGGCTCGCGCTCGAATGCGGCTACACGGCGGCGCGCAGCGGTGGGAGTCTGTTCAATATCGACGTTTGGCTCAAGAAAGCGATCGAGAGCGATATCACCCCCGGTCCACGCTTGGCCGCCAGCGGGCGCGAAATCTGCGGCGTCGGGGGATTGATGGACTGGAACCCCGATTTTCGCAAGCTTGGCATGGAAGGCCTGGTGCTCCTCGTCAACGGTCCCGATGAGGCCCGCGCTGCGGTCCGCAAGCTCGTCAAGGATGGCGTCGAATGGGTCAAGACCTATCCCACCGGGGACGCAGCTGCGCCCGATACCAACGACCATCACACCCTGTGCATGACCTTTGAAGAGATGTACGCCTGCGTGGCGACGGCGCACAATCACGGCCTGAAGGTGACCGGTCATTGCCGAGCGACGGCGGGTATCAAAAACGCGCTCAAGGCCGGCTATGACACGCTCGAACACGCCACCTTCATCGACAACGAGACGCTCGACCTTCTGCTCGAACGCAATACCCCGGTAGTCCCTGCTCTCTATTTCGAACAAGCGAGCATCGAGCGTGGCCCAGAGTTCCGCATGCCGCAACGCATTATCGATGGTCATATCGAATGCCGGGACGGCGGCGCCGAAAGCGCTCGCCGCATCCTCCGTGCGGGCGGCCGGCTCGGCATGGGAGGCGACTACGGCTTTGCGTGGACACCGCACGGCATCTATGCGAAGGAGCTGTCCTTCTTCGTCAAATATGTCGGTTTCTCGCCGCTCGAGACGATCACCTGCGCGACCAAAACCGGAGCCGAGATCATGGGCCGTGACGCCGAGTTTGGCACGCTCGAAGTCGGCAAACTTGGCGATATCCTGGTTGTCGCCGGCGATGTGCTGGCCGACATCGCGATTCTTGAGGATCGCGCACGTTTCCTTGCCGTGCTGCAAGGCGGTATCGTCAAGGCAGGCCAGGCGAAGAGTTCTATTGAGAGACTGAACACTGCAACTCACTAATCAACACGAATCGGAATAACAACAGGGTGTACGACACCACTTGCAAGAATTTAACCACAGATATCTCGGAAAACACGGATAAGGAAAATGCCTGCATAGTATTTCCCATCCCCGTTATTCGGGATATCCGAGGTTGGTTTTGATTTTCTGCAAGTGCTCTCTTGCACTAATTGTGAGGAAGCTTGCATGTTTCGCATCGTTCTTGCAATCGGGCTAATGGTCATCACGTCGACGGCCCAGGCCGGCGAAAAGCCACTCCGCGTGCATATCGTTGGTGTAGGCGAGTACAAGCCCGTCGAATCACTTACCGAGTTCAAAGCCGCGCTTGAAAAACTGTATCGCGTGGACATCACCACATCGTTCGGCAAGGGCGGCAAGACACTGCCGGGACTCGAGCAACTCAAGACCGCCGATGTCATGGTGATCTTCATTCGCCGAACCGATTTGCCGGAGGATCAACTCAAGTTCATTCGCTCACACTGGGAGGCCGGCAAAGGCATCGTCGCGCTACGCACCGCCAGCCACGGCTTTCAAGAAGCCGACAACAAAACGTTCAGCCAGGTCATCGGCGCCAGTTACACGGGGCCAGGCAGCTACACGGCGCCCTTCAAGGCGATCACCGCGGAGGGCCAGGCCAAACATCCTGTGCTGAAAGGCATCGGCTCAATCGCCTCGCGCGGCGTCTACAACTTTTCCAAACTCGCTGACACCGCCACCGTGATTCAATTCGTCGAATCCGATCGCAAGGTCAAGGCCCCAGCGACCTGGGTCAACACCTACAAGGGAGGCCGCGTCGTTTACACGTCGATGGGTTCGCCGGAGGATTTTCCGAATGCCGACTTTCGCCAACTGCTGACGAACGCCATCTTCTGGGTTGGCCAAAGTGATGGCGACAAGCTGAAGCGGTGAAAGGTCCGACGAGGCGTCCGCGCTTGCCGAAAGCGAGCGGCAAAACAAGTCCGATTTTTGTATGATGACGTAGCCGGGTGCACGACAGCACTCGCATAGAAACAAATTTAACCACGGATAACACTGATTACGCGGATGAGAAATACCTTGAAAGCGTTTTTTTCTATCCGTGTTTTCCGTGCTATCCGTGGTTTATTTCTTAGAAGTGCTGTCGTGCACCGGACGTAGCCCCCTATTTCCATGTTGGACGGACACTCGCAATGCAGACGCTTGCCGATTTTCGTGCGGTTTACGACCTGCCGCTGCCGGACCTACTCTTTCGCGCGGCTCAAGCACACCGCCAATTCCACGATCCCGCCGACATCCAGCGCTGCGTGCTGCTCAGCATCAAGACCGGCGGCTGCCCGGAGGATTGCGGCTACTGCGCCCAGAGCGCACGCTTCAAATCCGGTGTCGAAGCGACGCCGTTGATGTCGCTCGACGAGGTGCGCGACAAAGCCACCCGTGCCAAGGAACTCGGCGCCACCCGATTTTGCATGGGCACGGCCTGGCGCGAAGTCAAGAACGGTCCACAGTTCGACCAGGTGCTCGACATGGTCCGCACCGTGCGCGGTCTCGACATGGAAGCGTGCGTCACTCTTGGCATGCTCTCGGGCGACCAGGCCGAGCGTCTCGCGGAAGCCGGCCTGACCGCGTACAACCACAACCTCGACACGTCGCGCGAACACTATCCCAACATCATCTCGACGCGAACCTATGACGACCGCCTGCGGACGATCGGCCAGGTCATGAAGGCAGGCATCTCGGTCTGTTGCGGCGGCATTATCGGCATGGGCGAAACCGAGGACGACCGCCTGAAACTGCTCGTCGAACTGGCGAACCTGACCACGCCGCCCGAGAGCGTGCCGATCAACTGCCTCGTGCCAATCGCGGGAACGCCGCTTGAAGACGCTGCGCCGGTCGATTCCGTCGAACTCGTTAGACTGATCGCCACCGCCCGCATCGCCTTTCCGAAAGCGCGCGTTCGCCTGAGTGCTGGCCGCGATCGCATGAGCCGCGAGTTGCAGATCTTGGCCTTCATTGCTGGTGCGAATTCGGTCTTTTTCGGCGATAAGCTGTTGACTGCGCCGAACCCGTCAAACGAGGCCGACGCATCGCTCTTCCGCGCGATGGGCTTGCCGGAACCGTGCGTGAGTTTGACATGAGCCTGTTCGATCGCTGGCGTGTGACACTCGATCGGCTTCGTGCCGAGGGGCGGTTTCGCACGCTCACGCCGCCGATAGGTCTCGACTTTTCCTCGAACGACTATCTCGGCTATGGCAAATTGACATTTCACGATGCGACCGATCTTTCGCGCAGCGGGAGTGCATCACGCCTTTTGCGCGGCGAGCACCCGATTTGGAGCGAGGTGGAAGCCCGCCTTGCCGATTGGCACGGTGCGGAAGCCGCGCTTGTGTTGCCCAGCGGTTATGCTGCGAATGAAGGCTTGTTGGCGACGCTGCTCGAACCGGGCGATGTCGTCTTTTCCGATAAACTCAATCACGCGTCGATCATTGATGGAATTCGCCTGAGTCGGGCCGACAAGGAAATATTCTTACACAACAATCTTGCCGATCTCGAAGCGAGATTGACACATCGTGGTGCTGAGCGCAAAGCGGGCGAGGCGTGGTTCATCGTCACGGAATCGCTGTTCGGCATGGAGGGCGACTTCGCGCCGCTCGCGGAACTGGCTGACCTCGCCGAACGCCATGATGCCCACCTGATCGTGGACGAAGCCCACGCCACCGGTTGTTTCGGCGAGCACGGCGGCGGACTCGTCGATGCGGCGGGTTTGCGCGGCCGTATCCTGGCCTGCGTGCATACGGGCGGCAAGGCGCTGGCCGTTCCGGGCGCGTATATCGTCGGTTCGATGTTGTTGAAGGAACTGCTCGTCAACCGCTGTCGGCATTTGATCTTTACAACTGCGCTGCCGCCGATGGTTGGGAACTGGTGGCTGGAAATGCTCGATCGCGTCCCATCGGACACAGCGACGCGCGATCGTTTGCACGCCAACGTCCGCGCGTTTCGTGAGACTGCTGAATCAGTAAAACTTCGTATCGGTGGAAACGTTTATATCGCGACGGTCCCGATCGGCAACGACGCTGATGCCATGCGAGCGGCAACACGCTTGCAAGCGCTCGGCTACGACATCCGCGCGATCCGCCCGCCGACGGTGCCAATCGGAACCGCCCGGCTACGAATCTCGATCCACGCGGACCACGACGCGGAGACGTTGCGAGAGTTGGCGAAAAATATGTTGCCTACGGCGATTACATCAGAGCCACGCACGAAGTAAGTGGGCCGAGCGCACAGCGATGGAATATTCAATCCACTTACTTCGTGCGTGGCTCTGAAAGGATGACGCCAATGATCGCCGCCGAATTCCGTGCTCTCGCCCTCGAACTGCCCGAAGCGATTGAAGATTCGCACATGAGCCACCCCCGAACGCGAGCGCTGGTTGTCTGATCCAGATCTTTTGGCCGTCGTCCAGTTCCACGCAGAACGGCACGAACGTCTCCTGCTTGATCAACTGCCGCAGGGTTTCATCGAATTGGTTGGGATCGATCATGATTGCTTCCTCGTGAGTGACGTAATTTATTCTTGCGTGACGGGCTCATGGAAGCAAGTTCATTTGGTGAGAATTCGACAAGGAGCCTGTCCCGTCGCTTGATCGTTGCGAGGTCACTTCTTCTCGGTGCGAAACGGCGACGCAGGGAGCCCGTGCGCGTTCATCAAGTTGGGTTCCGCGATCTGGTGCCAACCGAAACGTACCGCGACCGGTTCCATGATCGCGTCGGCCCAGACGAGCACCGTCTTGCCGTCGATCATCGCCTTGGCGGGGACGTACTGCCGATCGGCGCCGCAGATGGTGAACCATGTCAGTGCCTTGCCGTCGCGCGCACGCAGACCGGCGTCGGCATAGTCGAACGAGAGGCGAATCTTGTCGCCTTCGACTTGCATGGATTGGTAGAGCGGCCCGGAGTAAGGCAGGTCCTTGTGCCCATACGTTTTGGCGAGCGCCCAGCGTGCGAGCCGGCGGCCGACCTCCTGTTTGTTGCGCGGATGGGCGTCGCCGACGTGGCCGACGATGTCGGTCGTGACCGCCATGCCGGTGTTGGGGATTTGCAGCGAGGCGGTCTGCGCTTCCCACAGTTCGGGATGCATGGTGACGGGTTTACCGCCCCAGTTGAGCGGCGTCAGTTGCACGTAGTAGAACGGGAAATCGCCCTGCCCCCAGTTCTTGCGCCAGCCGCCAACCAATGCTCGCATGCGGTGGTAATACCACATCCCGTCGCCAACGTTGCCTTCGCCTTGATACCAGATGGCGCCGCGAATCGGGTAATTGGTAAAAGGGTGAATCATGCCGTTGTACAGGTCGCCGTCCTGGGTCTTATCCTTGCCGACGAGTTCCTTCACCGATTCGACGCCGACGCCTGGCGTCCACGGTTCGATGCGCGTGCCATTGACCGCCGAGACGATCAGGCCGACAGGCACGTCCAGCTTCTGGTGCAGTTCGCGCCCATAGTAATAGGCCACGGCCGAGGTGTAGGCGATCATCTTCGGATGACAGACGCGCCATTCGCTTTTGATGTCGCTCGCGGGCTCCTTTGCTTCGAGGGTCGGCGCGGTGAGGAACCGAATCTTCGGGTGATTGGCCGCCGCGATCTCTTTGTCGGGGTTGAGCGCTTTCAGCACGCCGTAGCCCATGTTCGACTGACCGGAGCAGAACCAGACCTCGCCGATGAGAATGTCGTTGATCGTGACGGTGTTGGTTCCCGCGACGGTCAGGACGTGCGGCCCACCGGCCTTCATGGCGGGCAGTTGCACTTCCCATGCGCGATCCTTGCCCGCTTTCGCCGTCTGCTTGCCTTCGCCCAGCGTGACCGTCACCTTTTCATCTGGATCGGCCCAACCCCAGATGCGAATGGGCCGATCACGCTGCAGCACCATGTGATCGCTGAGGACGCGCGGCAGCTTCACCTCGGCCTGTAACGATGGTCCAAAACCCAGCCAGAGCAATACCGCGATGACACATGCGGCGCATTTGCTTTGCGCCTTTGCGCCTTTGCGTGAGATTGTTGGATCGCCAAGCATCCGATTACCTGTCTCTTTTCTTGAGCCCAACCGCGCGGCCTTCCAGACGCCAAGCCGGATCGATGGCGATGCCCAGGTGCGTGAGCGCCGTCGGGACGATGTCGGCGTTCGTGACCTTGTCGGCGATCTTGCCTTTGACGGCCGCTTCACCGTGTACGATCAGGAAGCCGGTGCGAATCTCGGGCACGGTGCGTCCGCCGCCGTGGCCGCGCCCCTGGCCGCCGTGATCGGTGAAGAACATGACGAGCCAATCCTCGCCGGCGCGCTTGGGGCGTGCGTCGAGCGCCTTGAAGATGCGGATCAGATGATCGTCGATGTCTTCGATGCCATTGGTGTACCTCGGCGATTTCGGATGAAACCCATAGCCATGCCCGACGCTGTCGAGGTGGCCGAAGTAGAGGAAGAGCAGATCGGGGTTTTTCGTCTTGAGCACATCGAGGGCGACCTCGGTCATGACGCGGTCGCCTTCCTTGTAGCCTTTCTTGTCGCCGTCAAACACCATCCGACAACCCTTGTGCCCTTTGCAGATATGTTCCTGAATGTCCGGCCAGGTGACCAGCGCGATGCATTCGAGCTTGGGTTTGACCTTGTTGGCGAGATGCAGCACGCTCGGGCATTCGTGCAGTCGGCTATCCTTGAAATCATTGCCAAGCACGTTATGCCGATCGGCCCAAAGTCCGGTGAGGATGGTCGCCCAGCCGGCGCCGGACGCGGTGTCGGCCTTGGTCGGGATATTGTCGAGCACGTCGCACTTGTCGGTGTGCCCACCTTCGTTGATGACCTTCTTCAGCAGCTTCGCCTGCGAATATAGAATGGCGTCGAAGCGGCAACCGTCTATGCCGATCATCAGCACCTTGGGTTGCTTGGGTTGGGCGCTGGCGCTCGCCGTTGCGGCGAGGAGAACAAACAAAGCGCAAAAAAGCCGCGCACTCAGTAAGCGGTTTGTCAGGCCTAAGTCCATCCACCGCTTACTTTGTGCGCGGCTCCTTGAATCGCAATGCATTCATCGCCTCAGCGGGTTAGCTTGATGTTGTGGGTTTGCGGCGCTTCGGTGACGTCCAGTTCGAGTAGCGAGGTTTCGGGTCGCCCATAACGCTCGGGGACTTCGATGTAATCGGCCGGCGGCTCGTGCTTGGTAAAATCCACACCGTCGGGCGCGGGAGGCGGGGCTGTCAGGATCGTCAGCTTACATTTGCCAAATGGGGGGAGTTTGAACGCGTATTTTCCATCCTTAACTACGCTGATATCCGTATGCCGATCTTCGCCGAGTATGGTAATCGCCCCGTAATTAAGGGGTTTGCCGGCAAACTCGACAGTACCACTCACCTCGCCGCCGACCTTACGCCCAGGTGCGCAGCTGATCAATAGGAGAAGGAAAAAGAATGCGACAAGTGAGTATCGTGTCTTCATCTATGCACTCAGGATTCGAGTTTGTTAGAAGTCGCCGCTGACCGAGTCGTCGCCAATAGGAGTACAAAGGGCCCACCAGGTTGAACCGGTGACGCTTGGAGAGACGGAGCGAACGGTGCCATCGAGCATACCTACCTGAACGCCGGACATGCGTAGCGCCTGTGCCAAGCCAACTCGGCAATTGGCGACGGTAGGTTTGACCTGAAACAATGATCCGGTCCCTACGTTCGTAACGCCGAATCCGCGTTGAGAATTCGCGAATGACGGATGATAGTTGCCGTTCCCTGTAGTGCGCTGCCCGTGGGCCATCCCTGCTAGACTGGTACTTGCGGTGCAAAAGGCGTAGCCCTCTGCAAATGCAATCGTGTTCGACGTCCCATCGGAGATGGAGGCCATCTTGTGCCAACTCGCGGGGCCGATGAGCCTGCCTAACGTATCGACCTGCCCGAAAACCTGAGCGTTCGAGCCGTAGCTGGTACCGATATTCCCCGCTTGTCCTTGAATGACCGTGAGAGAAGTTCCTTCCGGATAGGACGAATCCAGCGGACTGATAAAGACCGCAATCACAGCGGAGAACGGAGACGGACCGGTAAAACCATCCCGGTATCCGCTTGCATTGGATTGCTTTTCGCGTCCTGCTCTGAAATTCCCCTTTCCCCAAACCTGCGCCTGTTCGATGTACGGCAGGATATGATAATGCGGGTTGCCCGAAGCCGACTGCTCGCCACCGGCGCCACGAGGAAAAATGGTATCCCCCAGCGGCGGCAGCACCTTCCAGGCATCATGCAAGCTGTGCAACGCCAGCGACATTTGCTTGAGGTTATTCGCGCTCTGCGTCGCCGCCGCCGCCTCGCGCACCTTTTGCACCGCGGGTACGAGCAACGCGATGAGAATCGCGATGATTGCGATCACCACCAGAAGCTCGATCAAGGTAAAACCCAATCGATGTGCAGTTTTCACGGCAAGATCCTCAAACGGAAAAGGAGAGTATTCCCATTCGGCGTATTATCAACGATACCAGGTGTCCAAAACTTCATATTTTGCGCGAGCCTTGCGTATCTGTCAATCTCTTTTTTTAATTTTTTCGGTTCATCCGATTAATGCGTATTTTGTGGTATGTAGTGCCAATATCTTGAGTTTGAAGAAAGCAAGATCGCGGTAGCCATACGCTTGGCCGTTCATTTTGCGGATTTTGTTGTTGGTGCCTTCCAAGGGGCCGGTTGAGATGCG
>CAMAUE010000113.1 GCA_945861245.1 Singulisphaera sp. GP187 | reverse complement strand
CGGTTTAGGTCGGCCGCTCCCTTACGGTCGCGGCTCGGAAATGTTTTGATCGATTCGGAAAAGCGACAATTTCTACCGTGCGAAGTATAGTTGTTGAGGAAGAAGCCGGCTTCCGAAGTAACGACGGGCCGAGCCCGACCGGAACATGGAAAGCACGTGAGCCGACCAGGGGCCTTTTCCGGATTGGGAAAAATAGGATGGCTGTCGATGTACGGAACAATCTGCCATCCCCAACTGCCGCTCGAATTTATATTTGCTCCCGCATTGCGAAAATATACGACGCCTTCGACTGATTTACCAGGACCGTTGAAGGGCAGGCGTTTGTTCTCGTCGTAGAAATTATGGCAGGCCAAACTGATGCACTTCAGGGTGTTAATAGATTGCGTCAAAGCAGCGCGCATACGCACTTTCTCAAGCACCGACAACAACAACGCCACGAGCAACCCGCAAAGGAGCACGGCGAGTGCAGCAGTGATCTTGGCTCCACCTGCTCGGAATCGATGCTCTACGTAAAGCATGGCGATGGTCTCCGCACCGTCAGAACCGCTCGCGCGGCAACGATGCACGCAGGCGGATGATCTCGCGGTACTCCGGCGATTTGGCGAATTCCTGACGCTCTGCTTCCGTGGGAAACAACTTGCCGTAGGGGGCGCCGATGCCGAAGAAATCGTTGTGCATTTCCCGGTACGTTTCAGCCGTCTTGGCGAATTCTTGCGCGATTCGCAGGGCTTCCTGGTATTTGGGTGGAGTATCCATGACATCATTTTATCAAGACGTAAACAGCGACAGATCAAAATATGACTTGGCGAGCCTAGCCGCGTAAGCGGCAGGTTGAATTGGCAATTGTACGTTAAACCTGCCGCTTACGCGGCTAGACTCGCCGATTCAAGGATTCACACTGTCGCGGACGATCACGCCGACTTCCGCATCCTTAGCTCGTCCAGGCCCGGCGCCATCGCGAAGGGTTGCGCCAGCGAGGCGATGCTCTCGCCGAGTTGCGTGATCTCCGCCTCCTTCATGCGGCCTAGCTTCTTCATCGCGCCGAGGACGAGGTAGCCGACCTTATCGGGGTCAAGCATCATCAGTCGGCAGCAGGTGGCGTCAACGGCGACGAGGTCGTGGCCCATGATGAGCGCGCCGAACGGCTTCGCTGTGCCGTTGAGCGGGCCGTCGCCTTCCATGCCGATGAGCCCATCGACGATCGCCAACTCCGGCGTGCGCGTCAGGGCGATATCGACGATGCTGTTGTGAATGCCGCGCCAGTGCAGCTCATTTTTCGGCCAGCCATAATAAATGCCGGGAAGGGTGCCGAAGAGATTCTTGAGCGACAGCGTGGCACCGGCCCAGTGATGCGTCTTGAGCTTGGGCAGCGAAATGACGACATCCGCATTGGCGAGCGTACTCGACATGTAGAGATAATCGAGATTTGTAAGTTGGCCCATGTTCGGCAGCTTCACCGGCTCGTCGTGGTTGATGTCCACGAACCGCACATTGTGCTGCTTGAGCACGTCGTCCAGGCCGCTCTCGGTGACGAGATACTCGACGTTACGCCAATGCCCCGGGCCTTCCGCGACGATCACCTCGGCTGCGCCCTCGCGTTTGCACATTTCGATGACCGCGCCGACGAATTTCGGATGCGTGTTAATGACCTTGTCGCGATGCCATTCGACGAGATTCGGCTTCAGAACGACGCGCTTGCCCTGAAGCGGGACCGTGGTACGAAACGACTCGTACTGCTTCTGCAAGATCGCGGCCAAGTCGTCGTCATAGCTGCCGGCTCGTGCGATGTGCACCGCCGAGTTGGTCGGCAGCGGCTTCACATTGCTGCTTGCACGCAAGAGGAATCGGCGAAACCAGGAGCCGACGCGCTGGAGGATTGATGGGCCAGAAGCGCTGATGGCCGAGGTGTCGGGCGTAATCGCAGCCGATTTGACGGAGGTTCGCAACCGAAAGTAGTTGCGTTTTTCGACGCCAAGCGCGAGCACGGTTAGCGCCTGGCGGTAGCAGCTTTGCCTGAGCCAGCCGAGTTGTTGGCGTTTCTCGACGGCGGCGAGGATTTGGTCGTCGAGTTTCGCAAGCGTCGCCTCGACATCGGGCAGGTCGCGGTACAAATCGAGTGCGAGTTTGGCCCAGCACAGGTGATCGAGGTCATCGGTGCGGATTTGTTCGATCAGATAGCGCACGGCTGCGAGCAGACGCGGGTCGTTTTCGCCTTGAAGGGCGATGAGCATCAACGCGGTCGGCCCGGGAATCGGGTCGGTCATCTTGCCAAGTATTCGGCGGTTGCCATAGTTGACACCGCCGGTATCGAAGGCGCGATCGAGCAGCATCTTGACGCCTTCAACGACACGCGGATGCTCGCCCAAGCCGAGGTTGCGCAGCGCGAGGCACGCCCACGAGGTTGGCTCAACCCACGAGAAGTTCGCCTCGGCCCAGGGCCAGCCGATGAGGTTGACATCCATGTCGTGCAGTTCGCTGGTCTCCGGCTCGTCGGGCACTTTGGCGCGGGTGGCGAGAAGATAGTTCGCGGTCCTCGCAACGTCCGTGATGGAAAGCGTGGATTTGACAAACAGCACGAGCGAGGTCGGCCAAATCGCCTCGGTTCGGCCATCGTGCTGGCGGTAGCTGCCGTCGGCGTTGCCGCCGGCGGCAATGAAAGTGAGCGTTTTGGCGATGGCGTCGGCGTAGCGCTCCGGTTCGAGCGACAGCGCGAGCAGCCCGAGACAGCTCGGTTCAAGCTGCGAGCTGTGACCGGGCGCGTAGCCCCAGCCGCCCGTCGGGTTCAACGTGCTCACCAAGGTTTCGAAATGCGGTTTCAGGTCGATCACCGTTTTTCCTTCTCGTTTAGCCGCTCGCCTAGGGCGAGCGCGGACATGGTGATTGCAGTTTATTCGATCAGTGCGACGTTCGCGTTCTCCCAAGGCGAGCGGCTAAACAAAACCGCGTGCTTCCCTTATCTGAGTTTAGTACATAAACCATCTCAACGCCTGGATCGCGATGATATTCCCGACACTCGGCACACAAACAAGAACTGTCGCGACCTCTACAGGCGTTTTTTGCATGATACCGGGAGGCCGCGGTGGCGCGAATCGTTTGTCAAGTGCTGCATCGTAAAGACCGTATCACCTTCATCTGGTCCGACGGGGTCGCATCGTTCCCGCCTTACCACGTTGAAGGCGACGAACGCGCCAGCCTGTTGCGCATCGCTGACCAGATACATCCGCGGATCGCCAACGCCGGGCCGGCGGAATTGGCGCAGCTCGGCTATCAGCTGTACAAATCGCTGTTCCGCGTCGATGCCGGGCCTAATGCCGGCGCCGCGATCGAGGCACGCAGCTGGCTGTCGGGTCTGATGCAAGGCAGCACTATTGAGGCAATCGAATTCCTCACCGATCTGCCGGGCCGGATCGCGTGGAATGTGCTCGTCGAGGAAATCCCCGCGACGACCGACACGGCCCAGCGATTCTGGGGGACGCGTTTCAGCCTGGCTGCGGGACGGCGCGTCAATCCGTTGCGGCAAAACCCAGTGCAATCGTTTCCTACCCAAAAATGGCTCGTCGATCCCGAATCGACAAAGCGCATTGGCGCAAATTTTCGAGCCGACCTTGCCGGACTCGAGGAGGCCAATCTCGTCTTTGAATCGGCACAAGAGGCGCTCGCCAATTTCGCGCGAAACGCACCCGATGTTGTGGTGGTCTTCGCTCGCTTTGCCGACGGCACATTTTACATTGGCAATGAGACTCTCACGCCCGCGCAACTCAGCGAGAACATTGAAGAGGCGCCGCACGGCAACCCCGATCCGCTCGTCGTGCTGCTTGGCCTCGGCGACGTGAATCAGCAGGCTGCCTGGCAGGCAACGATTGCGGAAGCCACCACCAGGTTCAATGGACTGGTCGCCAATGAGACGCTCGTGTCGGCGGCCAAGGCATTTGAAGTGGCTCAGGCGTTGGTCAAGCGATTTGTCGAGGGCGGCAGGTCGCTGGGGGAAATCCTCCGTTCTGTGCGTTCCGATTTCGGCGGCACCGGGTTGGCGCTTACCGCATTCTGCCCGCCGCAATTGCGCGTCGTTGGCGAAGGCTCGGCGGCGTTCATGCCTTCCATCGTTAGCGAGCCGCTGCCGCTGCCGGCGTCGCCGTATCGGCCGTTCGCGGCTTATGATCTCGCCGATCGTGCGTTGTTTTTCGGCCGCGAGTCCGATGCTATCCGCGGCGCGATTCATTGCGATCGCCCCGATACGGTCGGCGTGTTTCTGCATGGCGCACCGTCTGTAGGTAAAACGTCGTATCTCCAGGCAGGGCTGCTGCCGGCGCTGGAGTTTGACGGCATCGGCTATCGCGTCTTGCGTGACCGCACGCCGACGAGCGGTGATGCCACGCCGGAAATCGCTCTGCCTTGGCTGGTGTTGCGCAGCACGAGCGACTTGGCCGGGCAATTCGCCGACGCACTATCGTGCTATTGTGCACAGCCGCTTTCCTACACCACGCCTTCGGGGCAGACAGTCACCGTCGATTTACCGAGCATTCTTCGCGGCACGGTATCTGGCCGGCAGCCCGCGATCAGCACATCGATCCAATCGCCGGTTGGCGCGAATGGCGTGTCAACAAATCCCGCAAACGGCCTGGGTGACGAACCGACGCCAGACGACGTCAGTATGTCCGACTTGTGGATTGCCCTACGAGATAATGCGGACCTGCTCGGCCTGGCGCTCGATGCCGTCACACGAGTGCTGCCGTTCGAGTTGGTAATCGCCATCGATCAGGGCGAGGACCTGTTGACGCAGGTGCGCAATCCGTATCAGGAAGTGCGTCGGCAGAAAGCGATCGCCATGCTCGAACGGCTCGGCCAAGCGGCGCCTCGCTGCAAGATCATTTACACCGTGCGAACGCAATCGCTGGGTCGATTGCTCGATCTCTTCGCGAGCGGACATGCGCCGGCTGATTGGCGGTCCTTCTACTTGCGCCCGCTCTCCTATGCGGAGATGGGCGATGCCTTGCTCTACCCGACGAACCGCGAGGACATCCCGTTCGCCAACGTCGTGCCGTTCCAAAAGTATCGCTTCTCCTTCGAGCCCGGTGCGACTCACCAGATCGCGTCGGATGTCGCAACCTATGCGAGCGAGAATTGTCTCAGTCCGTTGCCGATCCTGCAGGCGGTCGGAGCGTTGCTTTATGAAAATGAAATCGTCGCCAAGAAGCAAAGTGTTCTGCGCGTTGTCGATATGAAGGCGTTCGGCGGCATCCGCGAAGCGCTCAGCAAATGCTTTGATGCGAAAATCAAAACGCTCAGGCTAAGCTCGGCGGAAAGCGTCGCCATGCGCGACCTGTTGCTCAGCCTGTGCACCAGCAATGCCGATGGCACGCTCGATCGCGATCTCATTCCCGCGAGCGACCTCAGCCACCACTGGAAGGCGTCAGGCCGACCGGTTGCGGATATCGTAAATCGTGCAGCGGACGAGTTGGGCCTGTTCGAGATCCAGAACTTTTGGATCCAGGGCAAGCAGGAACTCATCGTCAGCCTCGCCCAGGATAGCCTAGCGCAACTTGGCCGTAAGTGTGCGGAAGAGAAGTCGGCCAACTCGCTCGCGCGTTCCAAGGTAATGGACCTGGTTATCTGGCTCATGGTTCCGCTGTGTTTCCTATCAGCCTCCTTGACCTACTATTTCACTCGGCAGGGCGCCGAGGATCCGGAAACGACGGCCAAGCTCGAGAAAGTAATTGACGAGGCCAAAAAGATTCATGCTAAACTTGAGGAACAGATCGCCCTGTCGCGCCGGCCGCAGTACCTGGGATTGCTTGCTCAGGCCGACCAGGCGATGCAAACCGAGAATGCCCTGCGAGCCCGCCAGTTATTGCTGTCGCAACCGGCCACGCGATCGCACGCTGAGGCGAGATCCAAGTTCGAAAACCTGCGTGGCTTTGAGTGGAAACACTTGTGGAAACGCATCAACGGCGAGCAATTATTGCTAGCAGGCCATCGCGGTCCGGTCGTTGCCGTGGCGATCACCCCCGATGGCAAACGCGCCGCCACCACCAGCAACGACGGCACATCGCAAATCTGGAACCTCGAAACCCGCGACAAGCTCGCTACCATCAACGGCCCGAAAACGCCGATGCACGCCATCGCCCTCTCTCACGACGGCAAAACGCTCGCTGTCGCTGGCAAAGATAAGAACGTCACCCTCTACGATCTCGCCGGCCTCAAAACCGATTTTGTCGTCATCGACAAGGCTGCCAGAACCCTCGAAGCCCACACCGATGCCGTCAACGGTCTGGCGTTCGGCAAAGACGGCAACACCCTGGCCTCTGCATCGAACGACGGCACGGTGATCCTCTGGGACGTTGCCGCCGGCAAGCCGATGCAAACGCTCAAAGATCACGGCTCACCAGTGTTTGCGCTCGCCTTTGACGCTGACGCCAAGACGCTCGCCAGCATTGACGCCAAGGGCCAGATCATCGTCTGGGACGGCCAAAGCGGCGATAAGCGCAACACCATCGCATCCGGCCAGCAAACACTGCACGGACTCGCTGTTACCGCCGATGGCAAGACCATCGCCACGGCGGGCGTCGATGTCAAGCTCGGTCGAGACGTCGGCGTTGTCCGCTTCTGGAACGCAGCCGACGGCAAGGAGACTCAGCCCGCCATCCAGCATGGCACCGGCATCCTGTTCGTGGCCATCTCTGGCGATGGAAAAACCGCCGTCACTGGTGGCAGGGATCATATCGTCCGCGTCTGGGATGTCGGGACCGGTAAGGAAAAGCACCACTACCTCGGCCATCTCGGTGCCGTCCTCGCGCTCACGCTCACCAAGGACGGGACGACGCTCGTCACCGGCAGCATCGATCAGTCGGCTAAACTGTGGAACCTCGAACATCCCGCCGGCGTGGACGTCATCACCGCACATTCCGACGGCGTCGAGGCCCTTGCGCTCGACCGCAATCGCATGTTGCTCGCATCGGCAGGCAAGGACGGCAGCGTGAAACTCTGGGACGCCAAAACCAGCAAAGCGCTCGCCACGCTGCCCAATGCAGGCGCCGCTGTCACCTCGCTGGCGTTCTCGTCGCATAAGGAAAAGCAATTCTTGGCCGCCGGTACGCGCGATGACAAAGGCAAAGGCGCGATCAAGATTTGGCAACTCGAATACAGCGACAAACAAGGCTGGCAGGCGGCCGAAAAGCACACGCTGTCCGCACACACGAAAGCCGTCACCGCCGTCGCGTTTCATCCGAACGCCGACAAAGCGAGCCTGTTTCTCTCCGGCAGCGAGGATGCCACGGTCATCCTGTGGGACGCCGAGGCTGGCAAGGAAAAAGAAACCTATCGCGGGCACAAGGACGCCGTTCGCTCCGTCGAGTTCACACGTGATGGCCGCACGTTTGTCTCCGCGGGCAAGGACGGCCTCGTTTGTTTGGGCGAAACCGACAGGAAAGACGTCCGCACGGTTTCCGACTTGCACAACGGCGGCATTGATGCGTTATCCCTCGCAATCTTCGCCACCCGCGGGGACCATCCTGAATCAGGCATCGCCATGGTCTCGGCCGGCACGGACCAGATGATTCGCATCGTTTCCGTCGACCCGCACGAACGTGTCGCCAACATCAAAATGGAACCCGATTTCGGCCGCTTCATCCGCTCGCATGCCCAACCGGTGCGAGCGCTGGCATTCTCTTTCGACCCCAAGACAGGTGGATTGCTCGCGTCCGGCAGCGACGACGGCGCGGTCAAAATTTTCGACTTCGCCGGTGAATTATTCACTCTCGTCGGCCATCGCGGCGCGGTGCGGAACGTCACCATCGCGCCCGATCAATCGTTCATCGCCTCAGCCGGCAGCGACGGCACGATCCGCATCTGGCGAACGGCCAACGTGCGGATCGATAAATAGTGCATGGGATTTTTCTTTTGCCGCTTGCGGCTTAGCGCTCGCACGACGCCGCGCGAGCGCTAAGCCGCAAGCGGCAGAAATAGAAGTCGACTCTCAATCGGAGAGATGCATGGCGCGTATCCTTTCACTATTCATCGTGTTGCTTCTCCCGCTCGTCGCCTGGGCGGAAATGGCGCCGCTTCGTTCGCACAAGAAAGTCATGGGCCACGGCAAATACCTGCTCGTGATGCTCTATTCCAAAGCCAACGGGCCGGACGCCGCCAACGAGCTCAACGATCTCTATCCGCAGAGCGGCCTCTACCCCAACGACAACTCACGCAAACCGATATGGATGCTACCGATGGGCTTCGAGGGCGCGGTCTTCCTGTCGCGCGACGGCGAATATTTGGCCAACATCGTCTACCCGTCCGATTGCAACGGGGATGGCGTGCATTTCTATCACAAAGGTAAACGGATTTGCTCGTACAAAATCACCGAACTCGCTCACAAGAGCGCCATCAAGGAGGCCTGCCCCAGCTGCATTTGGCATGGCCTGACGACCTTCGACGAGGCCGCCGAGACGATTGCCGTCGAAGTCAACGATGGCCGCACCTGGACCTTTGAGCTGTGTTCCGGCGATGCCAGCGTTCAGCGCGGGGAGCATGCGAACGTCGGCGATGTGCCGGCGAATGTGGGCGTCGTTCTTGCTATCGCACTTTTCGCCGGCGTCCTGGGCATCGTGGCTATTCTGGGATTGATCGGCGGTTACTGGTATATTGCAAGAAAGCGTAAGACTTCAAAATCGGAGTGAACACCATGGCCCTACGCTGCTTATCCTGCGATATCGTGCTGCTGCCCGACGAGGCCGTGACCGGGTACTGCCCGACATGCGAGAAAAAATTCGACGTTGGCACGACCGGCCTGCCGCTTGGCGCCGGCGTAGTCTGCCCGCATTGCCATGCCGAGACCGACAGCATGAAGTATTACACCATGCCGATCTTCCTGTTTATTTTCGTCGCCTGGATGAGTTGGAGCAAAGACGAGCTTGCTTGTCCGAGCTGCATGCGAGGAAAGATCGCGGGATACTGTGCCTTGAACATCGTGACGGCGAACGTCATTTGGCCGTTCATCATCTTGCCGTGGACGATCATCAACGTGCTGCGTTCGTGTACGAAGGGCCATTCCAGCGGCGTGCAGGAATTGTTGCGATGATTGCCGCTTGCGGCTTAGCGCTCGCACCGCGCCATGCGAGCACTAAACGACAAGCATGGCAGCCAGCACACTATCGAGCGTTGTCGCCAGGCGGTCGCATTCGTCGGCGGTGATGGAGAGCGGCGGTTGCAGGCGGACGACGTTCCCGAACACGCCGCCGACGCCGATGAGCATGCCGCGTTCGCGCATCTTGGCCCGAACCGTTTTCGCCTCGGCCGGGGCTGGCTCCTTCGTCGTGCGGTCCTTCACCAACTCCAGGCCGATCATCAAGCCTCGGCCACGCACTTCGCCGATGAGCGCATGCTTCTCCGCCATCGCCTGGCAGCGTGTCATCAATTGTTGGCCGCGCTCGTTGGTGTTCTCGATCAGACCTTCGTCTTGCAACACAGCGATGTTCGCCAGGGCCGCGGCACAGGCGATTGGGTTGCCGCCGAATGTTGACAAGTGATCGCCCGACTTCATCGCCTCGGCAATTTTCTCGGTCGCCGAGAATGCGCCGAGCGGAAAGCCGGCGGCGATGCCCTTCGCCATCGTCATGATGTCCACGGTGACGTTTGGCGAATGTTCGACGCCGAACATCTTTCCGGTTCGGCCAAACCCGGTCTGCACTTCGTCAATGATGAGCAGCGCCCCGTGCTCGTGCATGATGCTGCCGGCGAGCGTGAGATAGTCGGCGGGCGGGGTGATGATTCCGCCCTCGCCAAGAATCGGCTCGACGACGAAGGCCGCCACGTCACCCGATGTTTGGACGCGAATCGTGTCGTTGAGCGCGCTGGCACAGGCGAGGTCGCACGACGGATACTTCAGATTCAGCGGGCAACGATAGCAGTAGGGCGCCGGCCCGAAAGCGACCCCAGAGAGGTACGGGCCGTTGTTCTTCTTCCGCGCGACGTTGCCCGTGATCGACAGCGTGCCGATCGTGCGGCCATGAAAGCCATAGGCGAGGGCGACGATCTCGCGCCGTCCGGTGTGCTGCTTGGCGAGCCGCATGGCGCCTTCGTTCGCCTCCGCGCCGGAGTTGCAGAAGAACGTCTTGGTGGCAGGCGGTTCGGCGGAATGGGTGGTCGAAGCGGCGGTCGAGGTCGGCACAATCCGCGCGAGTTGCTCGGCGAGTTGCCCGACGACGGGAACGTGGTAAATGCACGAAGCTGCGTGGACCAGCTTGTCCATCTGCGCTCGCGCCGCCGCCAGGATGCGTGGATGATTATGCCCGGCATTGACGACGGAAATGCCCGAAAAACAATCGAGGTACTCCGTACCATCGACATCGACGACCGTGCGCCCGGACGCCGACGCGACGACGATCGGCTCCAAACCTTGGGCGACGACGGGCAACAGGTAACGGGAATATTGACTGGTGCGGGACATTGACATAGCCTCGGCCAAACGATTGAATCTACGATTACGTGCGATTTTTGTATTGTATTCCTTGGAGCAGCGACTACCTCATATATACCTTCGACGGATGAATTTATCGCATTTCCGAGCCGCGACCGTCAGGGAGCGGCCGACAATGTGTGGACGGCACGAGTCGGCCGCTCCCTGACGGTCGCGGCTCGGAAAAGGTTTTATTCGTCCGAAAATACGACATTTTCAACAGTGTGAAGTATAGAAAATCTCGCAGGATGACATGCAGCTTGCAACAAAAGCATTCGTTGGATCGCTATTGATCTTCACCATCGGTCTCACCCATTTGCATGGCCAGGAGAAGGCCCGCCCCAAGTATCGCTATCCGGAGATGATGGTCATCGTCTATGCCGACTTTCCTAATCAACCGGAGGTTCAGCTCGAACTCGCAAAATACACGAAGTCCAAGGGCTTCAATTGCGTCGAGGCGGAGCTGGACAAGCTTGAAGTCTGCCGCAAGGCGGGGCTGATGGTTCGCCTCGGCAGTATCGATGTCGGCAGTATTCTGCGGGCGGCGCCGAAGCTGAAAGACGATCCCGCGGTGTTCGGGTACTTCGTTTCCGATCGGCGCACCCGCTCCTCGTTTCCCGGCTTCGCGAAATGGGCACGCGATTTTGAAGCAGCCGATCCGAATCATCCGACGCTGTTCATCAATCGGGCGGAGTACAATCAGTTTCCCGAGTTTGCCGAGATCGTCAAGCCGATGGTGCTGGACTATTACCACTATCACTGGTACTCGAAGAATCATCCGGAGCGCTATTACCTCTACCTCAAAATGTTTCGTGATTTGGCGAACAAGCACGACATCCCGCAGATGCGTTGCCTGGGATCGAACAACTCAGCGGAGCGGATTCGGCAATCGATGTACGTGGCGATGGCGTATGGCGTGCAGGCGTTTCATTTTTGGCTACCGTGGTTTGTCAGTTGCGCGATGGACAAGGACCGCAACGCCGTCCTGGAGAATGGCAAGCCGAAGTTCGGCCTTAGCGATCAAGCGAAAACCGTATCCGAGGTGGCACTCGAACTGAAAGCAATCGGGCCGGCGCTTTTGAAGCTGAAGAGCAGGGCCGTGTACCACACCGACAAAACGTTGCCGATCGGCGCAGAGAAAACACCGGCAGAGTATTGGTATCAGCCCGAAGGCGAATCGTTTCTCGTCGGCGAGTTGGACGACGAGCAGAAGAATCGCTACCTGATGCCCGTCAATCACGCCATCGACAAGACTCGCGAGTTAACGCTTCGTTTCACCAAGGACACTGTGATAGAACGCTTGGATCGCACGACGGCAAAATGGACGGCGCTCAAACTCGAAAATCGCGCGCTGCGTTTGACGTTGGCCCCGGGCGATGGCGAATTGTTGCGTGTGAAATAAAATGCTTAGCCGCTCGCTTTCGGCGAGCGCGGACGTGCGCTTTGTAACGAGCGCGGGAGCGCCCGATCCGCGCTTGCCCAAGGCGAGCGGCTAAACGAAAGATTCTCAACTGGAGTGCGTGAACGTGAAAAGCACCAATATCCGCATCGAAGACGTAACCTTTCGCTTCGAGGACCATCACTACCGCACGCCGATCAAGTTCGGCGGCACGGCACTCGATCGCGTTACGATGCTGGACGTCGAAGTCACGGTGAGCACGCTCTCAGGCCAGTCGGCACGCGGGTTCGGGTCGATGCCGATGGGCAACGTCTGGTCGTTTCCGTCGAAGGCGCTTTCCTACGATCAAACGCTGGCCGCGATGAAAGCGGTCGTCTCGCGGGTCGCCGACATCACGCGCGGGTGCAAGGAGGTCGGCCATCCGATCGACATCACGTGGGCATTGGAACATGACTACCTCCGCGCCGCCGCCGAGGTCTCCGCTCAACTCAAACTTGCCGAGCCAATTCCGACGCTGTGCACGCTCGTCTGCGCCAGCCCGTTCGATGCCGCTTTGCACGATGCGTTTGGTAAGGTGTACGGGCTGAATTGCTATCACACCTATGGCCCCGATTTCATGAATCACGATCTCGGCTACTTCCTCGGTGATGCCTTCCGCGGCGAGACGCTCGACCGCTATATCGATCGCGAGCCGAAAGCGAAGATGCCGTTGTATCACCTCGTCGGCGCGCTCGATCCGCTGGAGGACACGGATATCGCCAAGCGCCTCAACGATGGGTTGCCTGAATCGCTGGGCGAATGGATCAAAACCGATGGCCTGACGCACCTCAAGATCAAGCTCAATGGCGACAACATCGATTGGGACGTCGAGCGAGTCGCCGGCGTCGATCACGTGGCTGAGCGAACGCAGGCGGAGCGCGGCGTGAAGCAGTGGTACTACTCGCTCGACTTCAACGAGAAATGCCCGAACGTGCAGTATCTTCTTGAATTCTTGCAGCGTGTTCAGACCAGTCGGCCCGATGGCTTTGCCCGCATTCAGTACATCGAGCAACCGACGGCGCGTGACCTGAAAGCGAATCGGCATAACGTCATGCACGAAGCCGCCAAGGTTCGGCCCGTCGTTATTGATGAGTCGCTGATTGACCTCGAAAGCATAATGCTCGCGCGCGAGATGGGTTACACCGGAGTCGCGCTGAAAGCATGCAAGGGCCAATCGCAGTCGCTCATGCTGGCGGCGGCGGCGCGGAAGTTCGGCATGTTCCTCTGCGTGCAAGACCTCACCTGTCCGGGCGCTTCTCTCATCCACTCCGCGGGCCTGGCGGCGCATGTGCCCGGCGTCGCGGCGATTGAATCCAACGCCCGCCAATACTGTCCCGCCGCCAACGCGCCCTGGGCCAAGACGCACCCCGGTATCTTCATCGTCACCGACGGAACCTTCGCCACCGGCACGCTGACGGGGCCGGGGTTGGGGGCAGTTTGAACTATGACCCTACGCATCGCTAATTTGCGACTGAGCATCGACGAGCCGGAATCGGCTCTGCCGACGCATCTCGCACGCGTGCTTGGTGTGCCGGCGACGGAGTTGACACGCTGGCGCATCTTGCGCAAGAGTCTCGATGCTCGCGTCAAGCATGAATTTCACTTCGTCTACTCGGCCGAGGTCGTACTTCATGCTGACGAAGATCGCCTGCTCGCCAAGGCCCAACGCAGGCATCGCGACTTGCAGATCGACCATTACCAGGCAACGACGTTCGAGATGCCGCCCCGTGGCAGCATGCCGATGCGCCATCGACCGATTGTTATCGGCTCCGGGCCAGCGGGGCTAGTCGCGGGATACTTCCTTGCCGAGTGTGGCTATCGCCCGATCGTGCTTGAGCGCGGCAGGGCGGTTCGCGAACGCATCCAGGATGTGCATCGTTTTGACGCCGGCGGGGCGTTTGAACCCGAAAGCAATTACCTATTCGGCGAAGGCGGCGCGGGCACGTTCAGCGACGGCAAGCTGACATGCCGAAGCTCCGGACCGGACGTTCAGCGCGTGTTGCAACTCTTCGCCGAATGCAAAGGCAAGCCGTCGATCCTCTACGATTACCGCCCGCATCTCGGCAGCAACCGGCTGCCGGCGATCGTCAAGGCGATTCGCCGGGCCATCGAAGCACGCGGCGGCGAAGTCCGCTTCAACTGCCGCGTGGAAGATCTCGACATCGCCGATGGTACGCTGCGTGGCGTGACGACTTCGTCCGGCTATCTGCCCGCCGATGTCGTCATGCTCGCGATTGGCCACAGCGCGCGCGACACGATGACGATGCTCGTCGATCGCGGCGTGCCGATCGCGCCCAAGCCGTTTCAGTTTGGTGTGCGCATTGAGCAACCGCAGGAGAGCGTCAACCGTGTGAAGTACGGTTCGGCCCGGGTCGAGGAGCAACTCGGTTCGGCGGATTACAATCTCGTCGCCCGCGGGCCACACGATCTGTTCACGTTCTGTATGTGTGCGGGCGGCCACATCATCCCCAGCGTATCGGAGACAGGCTATTTTTGCACGAACGGTATGAGCCTATCGAAGCGTGACTCGCCGTTCGCCAACAGCGGCCTGGTGGTGACGATTCCGGTGGAACAATTCGGCGGGACCGACGTACTCGCCGGCGTGCGCTTGCAAGCGCATTTCGAGAAGCTGGCATTCGCGATCGGTCGCGGCGAATATGCCTGTCCGATACAAGGCGCGAACGACTATCTCGCGGCGAAGCCGACCACGTCGAAACCGGCGTGCAGCTATCCGCGTGGCCTGGTGCTGGCGGAAATCGCGTCGCTCGTGCCGGCCGTGGTGCGCGACGCGCTCACCCATGGCTTGCCGATTCTCGATCGAAGATGGCATGGCCGATTCCTGCGCGATGCCGTGCTGGTCGGCCCGGAGGCGCGCGGCAGCTCGCCGATCCGCATCGAGCGGGACGATGTGACGCGCGAATCGCCAGGCGTCGCCGGCCTGTATCCGGTCGGTGAAGGCGCCGGTTACGCGGGCGGCATCGTCAGCGCCGCCGTCGATGGGCTGCGCAGCGCGGCGGCGATCATCGCCAAATTTTCGCCGTGACGGTGACGCGCGGACATTGGCCAACGCCCGCATACAATGCCTGCGATGCCGACGCTACGGATCGTCGGCGACGTTTCCTCCCACCGCGGGTTCCACTCATGTTGTTGCGCATCACGTTCGCGCTGTTGTCGCTTTTCCTTGGCACATCCCAACTCCTCGCGCAGAACGCCGCGAAGAACCTCGGCTTCTCGGTGCCGGAGGGCTTCGAGGTTTCGCTCTACGCTGACGATGCCTTGGTCACCGACATCCACGCGATGACTGTCGATGCGAAAGGGCGGATCGTCGTTGCCAGCAAGGGCTATATCAAGATTCTGCACGACACGAAGCGTGCAGGCAAAGCCGACAAGGCGACGATTTTTTCCACTCTGCCCAAGAGCGGTGCTCATGGCATGTACTTCGACGGCAACGATCTCATTTGCAACGGCGATCAAGGCGTTCGCCGACTCGTCGACAGCACCGGGCAGGGCAAGGCCGACACGTTTCCGCCGCCCTGGTTTAGCACTAAAAACGACGGCGAACACGCCGCCAACGGCATCGTTCGCGGCCCCGATGGCTGGTACTACATGATCACCGGCAACGACGCGGGCATCTCTTCCGAGCACGCCAATACGCCCACCTCGCCGATCAAAACGCCGAACTCCGGCGTCGTCGTTCGCTTTTCGCATGATGGCAAGAAGCGCGAAATCGTCGCCCACGGTTTCCGGAATCCCTACGACCTCGCCTTCACCGCGAACGGCGAAATCGTCACCGTCGATGCCGACGGCGAACGAATCCACTATATGCCGTACTATGCACCGACTCGGCTCTTCGACATCGGCCAAGGCATGCATCATGGCTGGATTCTGCCCGGGTGGGCGAGCGGTTGGTCGCGTCCGCCGATCTGGTCCGACAGCACTGCGCGAGCCTGGGAGATCGGTCGCGGCTCGCCGACGGGAATCCTCGTCTATCGCCATCGCCAATTCCCCGAGCGCTATCGCAACGGCATCTTCAGCGCCTGCTGGACCTTTGGCCGGGTGTATTACTTCCCGGTTGAACGCGATGGTTCGACCTTCAAAACGAAAATGGAAGTGTTCATGCAAACGACCGGCGATGTCGGCTTCGCCCCGACCGACATGGTCGTCGGGCCAAACGGCGATCTGTTCATCGCCATCGGCGGTCGCGGCACGCGCGGCAGCGTGTTTCGCGTCACCTACAAGGGGCCGAATACGCTCGATGTTTCGGGTCCGCTGTCGATCAACCTCGTGCTCAGCGCGGACGAGCCGTTGTCGAGTTGGTCGCGCGCGAAATGGGTTCCGGAGGCGAAAAAGATCGGCGTGGTGGGATTCGTAGCGGCTGCGGCCAACGTCAATCTGGGGCAACGGGAGCGCATCCGTGCTATCGAAATCCTCACCGAACTTTTCCCCGACAGCGTCGAACTGATGGCAAGAAGAGTCTGCGTTAGAAAAGGCGAGGATCCGGAAATTATCGCGCGAGTACTGTGGGCTGTATCTCGCATGGGAAAAACCGACTATGGGCGGACGCTGTTCGCAGAGAACACGTTCGCGACTCATCCGCGAATCGCCCGAGCTGCGTGGGAAGCTCTGCAGGCGTTGCCATACGCGATTGACGGGAAGTTGGCGTGCGACTGGACGACGGCACTTACGAGCACGGATCGCCGCGTTCGTGCCGCCGCTCTGGCTGTCGCCCAAGGCAAGGGTCGATTGAGTTTCCTGAACGCATATCCCAATTCGTTCTCGGGGCCGGCGGGGGTTCGACTCGCGCAGTGTTGGGGCGCGGAGAAGAACACCGTCATGTCATTGAGCACGGGGGTCTTCAATTCCGAGAAAAGCGTGGCACTGCGACTGGAAGCCGTTCGGCTCATGCAGATCGCGCTCGGCGATGTGAAGGTCGATCCAGGGGCGACGAAGCCGTTCACCGGCTACCTCGCCGCCAATCCGGATGGCGTGACCATAGGCCATCGACTTATGGCAGTGGACGCCATCCGGAAGCAGTTCCCAACAGGCAACTCCGATCTCGACCGTGAATGCGCCCGTGTGCTGGGCATGCTGGCCGTCAGCTGGGATGATTTCCCGAAACGCATCGCCAGCTTATGGACCAAAACGAGTTTGCCAGAGGACGACATCCACTACCTGCTCGCTTTTTCACGCATGACGGGGAAACGCGACGCGGAGGTCACTCGGCAAACTGCCTTCGCGCTTAACAGCATTCAGGTCAAGCTTGCCCAGCGCGGCGCGAAGCCGACCGATCAGGTTCCCGGCATCCTCGAATCGCTCCTGGATCGCCTGCTCGAACTCGATCCGGCGCTTGCGCAGGCGCTGGTGAACGATCCGCATTTCGGCCTGCCGGATCATGCCGTGTACGCGCATCATCTGCCTGATGCCGAGAAGCAAATTGCCACGCGGAAGCTGCTGGCCCGTATCGCCAAGCTTGACGAAGACGACGCCCGCGCCGCCTGGACGCCGGAGTTGGTGAAGCTCGTCGGCACGCTGCCGGACAAGGAATCGCTGCCGATATTGCGAGCGCAGTTCGCCGATCCACGGCTGAGTGATAATGTTGCATTATTGCTGGCGAAAAAAGGCGACGTCAACGATCGTGCCCGCTTCCTCGATGCGCTGGCGTCGCCGCAGACGCCCGTGGTGATTGCTGCGGGCGAAGCGCTGGCGAAATTGCAGGTGTCGGCCAAGAGCGTTGATCCGTTGGAGGTTGGCAAAGTCGTGCGGGCCTATCGCCGCCTGGAAACGCAGAAGCCCGATCCGAAGTCACGGCTTGTTCTGCTTCGGCTGCTGGAGAGTTGGACGGATTTGAAATTGCCGAATGACTCGGCACAGACATGGGTCTCGTGGTACACGACGACCTACCCCAAGCAAGCCGCCCAGCTGCCGGGCTTGGCCAGCGCCAACTTTGCCACCTGGAAGAAGCGGCTCGATACGCTTGATTCTAGCGATGGCGACACGAAACGCGGCGAGGCCTTATTCCAGCGTAAAAGCTGCTTCCGCTGTCACGGCGAAGCGCGTCGGCTTGGCCCAGACCTCACCGGCATCGCCCAACGTTTTTCGCGTGACGATCTTTTCGTCGCCATCATCGATCCGAGCAAGGACATCGCGCCTGCCTACCGCCCGACGACCATCATCACCAAATCAGGCAAGACGCATAACGGCATGCTGATCTACGATTCACCGGCCTTGACGCTACTTCAAACCACGCCCGATACCACCGTGCGAATCTCGCGCGAGGACTTGCAGCTGATACAACCGAGTACCATCTCGTTCATGCCCGCCGGCCTGCTCGACGACCTGACCGATATCGACTTGCGCGACCTGTACGCCTACATGAAAGGCCTGCGGAAAAAATGAAGCTGGCCACGTTTAGCCGATCGCCTTCGGCCAGCGCGAATAAAATCGCGTTCGCCGAAGTACCTTGTCCGCGCTCGCCAAAGGCGAGCGGCTAAACAATCGCGATTTGACAAATCCCCAGCGTAACGTACGGTTTGGCATCAAGTCCGCCCGAGGAGTGCCATCGTCATGATTGCATTGAATTTCGCGACTGCGTCATCGTCGCCAGCTCTCAGCACCGATTGCCGTGTCTTTGAACGCCAGCCGTGCGACGTGCCAACGGTCTGTCAGCCGGCCTCGATCCAGGTGAGGGCCGAACACCGCTGGCAGGGCGTGATCGTCAACATTTCGCGCGGCGGTATCCGGTTGCGGCTCGTCCGTCGCTTCGAGAAGAACGCCGTCCTCGCTGTCGAAATCCCCGGCGACGGCGTTCGCGAACCCTACACGGTCTTCGTCAAAGTCATGAACGTTCGCTCTGAAAATGGCCAATGGACGCTCGGTTGCAAATTCATCAGCGAAATGAGCGAAGACGAAACGCACCGCCTGCTGACGGCAACACAACACGTGCTGTCATTGGCGAAGGGGCGGCGCTAGTAAGGGCGGCGGGAATGCGTAACGGTATTCCCAAAATGTAAACAAGAAAGCTCCGGCCGAGAGAATCGGTCGGAACTTTAATGCCGATACCCAACGATTGCGATCAGGCTATGATCTCATCCACTACGTGGCCGGCCACATCGGTGAGGCGGAAGTTGCGGCCATCGAAGCGGTGGGTAAGTCGCAGGTGGTCAAGCCCGAGTAGGTGCAGGATGGTGGCGTGCATGTCGTGCATATGGACTTTGCCGTCGATGGCGTGATGGCCATAGTCGTCGGTCGCGCCGTGGACAAAGCCCGGCTTGACGCCGGCGCCGGCGAGGAATTGTGTAAAGCCGTTGGGATTGTGGTCGCGCCCGGTTCCGTTGCGCTCGGCGTATGGCGTGCGGCCAAACTCGCCGCCCCACCAGACGAGCGTGTCTTCGAGCAAGCCGCGGCGTTTGAGATCGGCGAGCAGGCCAGCGACAGGTTGATCGGTGTTGCGTGCGTGCGTTGCGTGCATCGGCAGGTTCGAGTGCTGATCCCATGCGGGATTGTCGGTGTTGTCGCCGTAGTTGATCTGCACGTATCGTACGCCTGCCTCGGCCAACCGCCGCGCCATCAGGCACTGCCGACCGAAGTTGTCAGTGCCCGCCTGGCCGATTCCGTAGAGCCTCAGCGTTTCGGGCGTTTCGCGTGAGATGTCAAGGATGCCCGGTGCCTGCGTCTGCATGCGGAAGGCGAGGTCGTAGGAGCTGATGACGGCGTCCACGTCGGAATCGCCGGCCGTCCGCCGCGCCTGCTCGCCGTTCAGCGCCTGCAACAGATCGAGTTGCCCGCGTTGCTCGTCGAGCGTTCGCTGCGCGTTGGTGATGTTGCGAATCCGGGCGTCGGTCGTTGGCATGCCGGCTCGGCCGATTGCCGTGCCCTGGAAGGCCGACGGCAGAAACGAATTCGCCCAGTTGCGTGGCCCGCCATTGCCCATCGATGGGCAGATGGTCATGAAGCCCGGCAGGTTGTTGTTCTCCGTGCCCAGGCCATAGAGCGTCCAGGCACCGACGGATGGCCGGACGAGATTGATCGACCCGGTGTGCATGAACAGTGTGGCCGGCCCGTGGGCGATGCCTTCGGTGTGCATGCCTTGCAGGAAGCAGAGGTCGTCAACGTGCTGCGCGATATGCGGAAACAGCGACGACACCCACTTGCCCGACTGTCCATGCCGTCGGAACGGCCACATATTCTTCATGATGCGATGTTCGATCACCCGGCGTTCGCGCGCGAAAGTGCGAGCGTCATCGAACGAGCGCATCTGCCCGTCTTGGCGTTCAAGTCGAGGTTTGTAGTCGAACGTATCAACATGGCTCGGCCCGCCCTGCATGAAGATGAAGATGACGCGCTTCGCCTTGGCCGTATGATGTGGCTGCCGAGCCGCCAGTGGGTTTTCTGAGGCACGCAGCATGTCAGCAAGCGCAAGCGAGCCGAAACCACATGCAAGAGATTGGAGAGCGGTGCGACGGGAGATGGGGTGGTTCATCGTAACGATCCTGATTTCTGACGAAGGAACAGTTCGAGTTTCCAATAATTATCTTACCGCTAAATCGTCCAATCTTCGATATCCACTCCAGGCACTTTTGTGAAATCACGCGCATTGCGCGT
>CAMAUE010000112.1 GCA_945861245.1 Singulisphaera sp. GP187 | reverse complement strand
GCCGCTGACGGCGCGGCGGCCGTCGCTGCTGAAGGCGACGCTGGTGACGGTATCGGTGTGGCCGGTGAAACTCTGGATCACCTTTCCCGTCGTCAGATCCCAGAGCTTGATCGTGCGGTCATCGCCGCCGGTGAGCAGACGTCGTCCATCGGGAGAAATCGCCATCGCCGGTGCTCGTCCGGTGTGGCCTTCGAGCCGTTTCGCCGTCTTGCCGGAGGCGAGGTCCCACACATAGATGACCGAGTCGCCCGACGATATTACATGCCGACTGTCGGATGTGAATACGACGTTGGTCACCGAGTCGTTGTGGCCTTCAAAGCTCTTTACGTGTTTTCCCGTATTCAGTTCAAAAACGCGCACTGACTTATCCACGCCGCCCGATACGACATATCGACCGTCCGGCGAAAACGCGACGGCGTAGACGTAGTTGGAGTGCCCCGTAAATCGGCGAATCTCGTCGCCCGAATTGACGTTCCACAGGTAGACTTTTTCGTCGTCGCAACCGGTGAGGAACGTATTCCCATCGCGAGACACTACCACACTGTTGACGTCTTTCCCGTGTGCCCAGCGGCGAACTTCGTTGCCCGCTTTGAAATCCCACATGCGAACCGTTAAGTCCCAACTTGCGGAAAAGAGATAGCGATTGTTCGGATGAAACGCCACCGACCACACTTCTTTCGTGTGGCCACGGATCAGATATGCTTCCTTGTTTTCTTTGACGGAGAGATCCCACACGCGCACGGTCTGGTCGCGGCCACACGATGCGACATAGCGACCGTCCCCCGCGAAGGCGACCGACTTGACTTCGTCGCCGTGACCTTCGTACTTGCGGATTTCGCCGATCGGCCCGGCGGATTGGGGCGTCGTTGGTGTGCCGACGAGTTGTTCCTGGGTTTGCTCGATACGACGAATCGCCTTGGTGCGGTTCAACCCGGTCAAGGTCGGCAGCGCCCGGTCGTACCAATGGTGAGCACGAATCTGCATCGCCAACTTGGCGGGATTCTGCCGTTGCATCGCGAGATCCCACCAGGCGTCGGCGACGGCCAGTTGATCCTTGGCGTCCTTGGGATTGTCGAGGTCCCGTGCTGCGATTGTCTGGATGTCTTTGTCATTCGAGAGTGCGAAGTATGGCAGCGCACGCTCCCAGCGTTTCTTGTGGAAGCCGAAGTATTGGCCAAGTTCCAGATTCGCGTCGCCATCGTTCGGATTGCTCTTGATGCGATCCTCAAACGCGCGGAACTTCGCGAAGCTCTTCTCCGCCAGGGCAACCTGCTCGACTTGCTTTTGCAGTTCAAGCACGAGGCTTGGACTGCGTGCCTTCTTGGCGGCGTTGACGATCGCCTCGCCAAGCAGGTGAGCGGCCTTGTAGTGATCCTGATCGATGGCGTCCGCAAGCAGCGGGCGGATGGCGTCCACGAGAGCGACGCCTTCCTCCTTCTCTTTCGCCGACTCGACGGCAAGCGTCACGACGTCGGCTTTGCCGACGATTACGTCAACGTCATAAAGGCGGGCAATCTCATCGACGACGGCCAGCGCGAAGCCGACATCGATGCCCTTGGCCGACAGGTCGCGCGCTTCACGATAGCAGACATAGCGTGTCGCGGGATCGTCTTTGACTTCCTTGCCTTGCTGGAAGAGCGTGGCGGCCAAACGGGTCTTGGCTTCGTTCGTCGTCGCCTTGGCGAAGTCGTCGCCGAAGATGTCGAGGATCAGTTTCTTCGCCTTGTCCTGAGCCGCGGCATCGGGAATCGGCAGCTTGCCTGATTTCTGCGCGGGGCTAGAAGTTGGTTGCGTCAGCCACGAAAGACCTGCTAATAATAGTATCAACGCAAACGGGAGAGCGCGACGGAACATGGTTATCTCCAGCGACAAAATCGACCGGCGGGAATTTTTTGGGGGCTGAAGATAAGATTCGACTTTCGCCCCCCAGAGGCAAGGCGGGCGCGAAAAGAAAAACAAGTGTCAGAGCCGCGCACGCAGTAAGCGGTTCGTGCACACCATGACCTCAAATACAAACCGCTTACTGCGTGCGCGGCTCTAACAGCATCAACGCCGTCACAAATCGCCCATCTCGTCCCACGGCCACAGCGGGCGCGGGATGCGAATGAACGGGTAGTTCCAGAAATCCGATGGTGCACAACCCGGCGCCCGCGCGACGAAGATCTGCTTGGACTGATCGGCATAGGCGGCTCGGAACCCGCACGGACTCTTCGCGATCAGCAGCGAGGCAGTGAACGGGTCCAGGCCGGCCGTCTGAAACAGTTGCGGCGCAAAATGCGGCCCCGAACGCGATGTCGCCACGATGTGCACGTTGCCATGAGTCAGCACCGCGGACCGCCCGATGTCGATCGGCAATTTATCCCCAAGATGGCCGGATAAGATAAACTTCGCATCGAATGTAGTCTTAACAGTTACGTCCAACGTGATTGGCTGAAAGTCGCGGCGATTGCGCGTCCCGCCCATCGTCGCGGCGAATGTCGCGCCGACACCCAGTCGATCCGCCTCGGCCACTACCGCAGGATCGACGATCGGCACGATCGCCGGGCGAGGCCAAGTGTACTTCAGCATCTCGCGCAGCAGCACCGTGCTGTCGCCCGTCGAACCCGATGTCGTCGCATCGGCGCTGTCGCTGATGACCGTCAAGCCATCGCTGCATGCGTGTGCCTGTGCGACGGCCCAAGTGGGATCGACGATCTCAGGCAAATACTCACGGCGGCGCTGCCAAACCGCGCGGGCCAACTCGCTACAGCTTTGCTCCGCCCAATTCCGCCATTCGGGACCCGCACAGGTCACGAGTACGCTTGTGCCCATCTCCGGAATATCGAGCCAGGGTTGCACGGTCGCGATGCCCGCGCTGAGCACGAACGGATTGCGTTCCCAGCCTTCGAGCGTTTTGCGAATACTGAAGCTAATGCTGTTCGGATCCTGCGTGTTCGCACGCTCAGCCGGCACGACCATCGGCAGCTTGCGAAAGGCAGTCACCGGCTTCGCACCTTCAAAAAGCATTCGCCGCAGCGATTGGGCCGCCCGCTTGCCCGTGTTCATCACGTCAATATGCGGAGCCGTGTGATACAGCGTCAATACGTCTGCGGCAGCCACGAGCCGAGCCGTCATGTTCGCATGTAGATCGAGCGTCGCCACGATCGGAACGCTTGGCCCAACCAACTCGCGCACCCTGGCAAGCAGATGGCCCGATACGTCCGGCTCACCATCCGCCACCAACGCGCCGTGTAAGGCGAGCAGCACGCCATCGACGCGCCCGGCTTGCGACAGCGACCCGAGCATGCGGTCGATCAGAAGCCGAAATGTCGGCGCATCAATCGGTCCGCTTGGCCAGGCGGCGAAGCGCTGCAAACCGATGATCTCCACTGGCGTGGGAAACGCTCGCAGCGTCTGAATGAACCCGCCAAGCTCGTTGGTGTCCGCGAATTGTTTGATGATTGCGTCGCCTTCAAAGTGGCCGAACGCCTCGAAATCCGCCCAGGTCGTCGGCAACGGGTTGAAGGTGTTACTTTCCTGCCAAAGCTGGCCAATCGCGATACGCATGGCGTCCTCCGAATTGTTTCAGACTTTTCTCGACGAAAAATGCTTTCATTGCCGATTTTTATTGGATATAGTTACTCTGTCTTATTATTTTTTTTTTACGTGGCTTTCACGAATCGTGTCCCGGATGCAAATTTCGCGGGGATCATAGAACCTTCTTCCCAAGCGACGGGGCGTGAATCGTGAAGTGCCCGGTGTCCATTTTCGAGGGAGCTGCCTGTGCGCTCAATTCCTTTCCCAAACCCGCTACGCCGATCGCGTGAAGCATTCACGCTCATCGAACTTTTGGTGGTCATTGCGATCATCGCCATCCTGATTGCCCTGCTGGTTCCAGCAGTTCAGAAGGTCCGCGATTCCGCTGCCAAGACGCAGTGCATCAACAACCTAAAGCAGTTCGGCATCGCCATCCATTCACACCATGATAATTTTAAACATATACCGGAAAGTGTTTCACCGTGGGGAGAAGGCGGGCCGCCGCCGAGAACCGGTCGCGGGTGGATCCTGAAGGTCCTACCCTACCTCGATCAGCAACCGTTGTTCGATGCCTTCGCACCGTCCCTCGTCGGCGATATGTTCTCCGGCCAGGGTCTGATGAACTGCGTGCCTCAGCTGCAAGCTAATATCAGCGTCACCCGCTGCCCCGCCGACGACGGCGCACGCGGCCTCTCCACAAGCGAATACCAGTTCTCCGGCACCCTCGTTGCCGTCACCAGCTACAAGGGCGTCATCGGCACTACCAACATGGGCGGCGGTTGGCCAACCAGCCCTTCGGGATTGACGGACGGGCATGGCGGGATACTCAATAATGGACTGTTTTTCCGCAACAGTTATCAAGTGAAGATCAAGTTCTCGCAGGTGCTGGACGGCCTTAGCAATACCTTGGCAGTCGGTGAGGACATCCACGAACAAAGCAGCCACGGCGCCACGTTTTATGCCAATGGCGACTACGCAAGCTGTCATGCGCCACTCAATACAATCTTCATACCGCCGCAGCCAGGCAACTGGCCTTTGGTCATGTCGTTTCGCAGCAGGCATCTGAACTTCGTCAACTTTTGCGTTGCCGACGGCAGCGTGCGATCGCTCTCCCAGAGTGTCGATTGGTTAACCTACCAACAAATGTGTACGCGCGCGGGCGGCGAACCCGTGCAGATCCCCTGATCCAAGGTGCCATAATATGCGGTATCTGCTTCTCGCACCCGGCGCGGTGCTGTTCCTCACCGTTCTCGGCTGCAGCGACCCCAACTGGGGCTCCGCGAGCGGGACCGTTACCAGCAACGGCAAACCATTGGCGAGCGGCGTCGTCGCCTTCCATCCCACCAACGATGGACCCGTCGCGGTATCATCAATCTCCCCCGATGGCCGATTCAAGGCGATGACCGGCGCCAAAGCAGGCCTGTCCGTCGGGGAATACAAGGTCACCGTGATCGACCAAACGATTCCGAAAATGGGCACGACCGAATCCGCCAAATTGCTGACGCCCGCCAAATACATGTCCGAAAAAACCACCGACCTGACCGTTACGATCAAGGCCGGCCCCAACGCGGTTAACTTGATCCTAAACGACTAAGGTTTAGCCGCAACGCGCCAGCGAAACGCGAACACGACTCACGCGGAAATGTTGAAAATTAGCTTGACAGCCCCTCCGCAGTCTGCGCATAATCGACATAGGTGATGACTTGGGAACCGCAGAATCCCAGCGGAGACGACCCATGTTCGCCCCCCGTATCTTCACACGCTTCTTCCGCCTATTCAACCTCGGAAACCGCAAACGTAAACCGATACGTCCCGTTGTTTGTTACACGCGCTTGCGCATTGATGAACTCGAAAAGCGCGATTGCCCATCCTCAGCTCCAGTCATTGAGAATCTCGTGCTCAATACTACCACCCCACTGACCAACGACATCATTGGGCCGTCGTTCACCACGACCGATGGCGACGGCGATTCGGTCTCCTACGACTACGTTTGGCGCGTCAATGGCAACGTCATACGGACCACGACGACGAACCTTCCCTACGATCCCTACCATCTGTATTACGGCGGTTACGGCGACAAGGGCCAAACGGTCAAACTGAGCGTGACGCCGTGGGACGCGAACGATCGAGGCGCAACGGTGGTCGTCTCGGCAACGGTGCAGAACAGCGCGCCGGTGATCTATATGGGGAATGTGTGGACATTCGAGTCGTTCAGAGGCGATGCCGTGTCGCTGCAAATCAACGCCACGGATGACGACGGCGACACGCTCACTTTCGATCCGCCGATCGGCCTGCCGCCGGGCTTGAGCATGAGCAGCGCCGGCCTGATCACCGGCACGATTTTGGCGAGCGCCAACACGACAACGCCGTACTCGCTAACGGTGACCACGTCCGACGGTTCACTCACGGACACGACGACGTTCAGCTGGAACATCACGCAACCCACCGTGACGCTCGTCAATCCCGGCAATCAGAGCTTGTACCACAACGTGCTTTCCGGCGTCTGGATCACGGCGAGCACCAACACCAGTCACGCGCTCACCTACAGCATCGCTAGCGCGACGCCGCTGCCTAACGGTCTGAGCCTCGACGCCCCCTATCCGGATTTGATCTCGGGCACGATGCCGATCACCGCCGTCTCCGCGACTCCGTACACGGTCACGGTCATCGCGACGGACGTGGCAGCCGGCGTTAGCGCGAGCCAAACGTTTACGATCACGGTGCTGAACCATGCGCCGACGATCGATGGGTGGAACCTGTCAGCGGTGCAGTCATACACGGGCGATGTCGTGTCGCTGCAAATCTATGCAACCGACGACGACTACGACTCGCTCACGTTCAACATCACGGGACTTCCACCGGGCCTCGGTTACAATAGCGGCACCGGGGCGATCACTGGCACAGTCTCGATGGCCGCGAACACCGAGACGCCGTACACCGTTTGGATCACTATCAACGATGGCAAGGACAGCGACACGCGGTCGTTCGTGTGGACAGTCGGCGCGTCGGCAGAACTGCTCTATGATCGATATCTGGCCGCAGTGGCTGCCGCCGATGTGGTCTATCTCGCGGCCGTGGCGGATCGCGACGGGGCAATCAACTCGGCGCGGGCCGATGCCCAATCGGGGGCTGATGGGCTGTACGCGGCCTATCTGACTGCTATCGCTGGTGTAGAAGCCAACTACGGCATAGCGCTCGCCCACGCACAGGCCGCCTACGATAGCGCTATCGCTGGGGCCGACGCCGTTTGGACGACCGCGACGGCGAGTTCGCGTGCCACTTATGATGCAGCGATAACCAGCGCACAAATTACGTTAGATTCCGCGCTGGCTTCGCTGAGGGCGAATTTTGAAGCTGCCATTGCAATCGCGGATGCGGCGTACGACGGCACCGTAGCCCCTTACCAGATCGCGCGGGACGCCGCGTTAGAAGCGACGTACAACACGGCAGAAGCGGCACTCACTGCAGCGACGAGCACAGCGGAGTCGCAGCGCCAGACCGCCTATGCAGCGGCGGATGCGGTTGGCCAAACCGGCGCGGACACTGCGCAGGCTGCCTTCGACGACGCAGTCAGTGATGCGGAGGCGGGCTACCAAAACGCGATCGCCGTACCAAATGACGATTGGACAAACACCAAGACTGCTGCCCAGTCGTCCCTTACCTCCGCAAGCGATGCAGCAGCGGGCACGCTACTGGCAAACGAGGTTTCCGCATGGACCAGCTATTCCGATGGCGTCGACGGCATTGATGCGGCATTGGCACTAACGGAATCAGGGATCAACGATGGGTACGAACCAACGGTGATCATTGCCAATTCGGAATGGGCCACGTCGGAAGCCAGCGCGTGGGAAATCTACGCAACGGCAATGGCGGCTTTACCAGATTCGCCGAAACTGGGCGACCGCGTTAGCGCACCGCCGACCGATGTATTTCTCGGCACCGACAAGGGCGACCGCGTGGATTTGTTCACGCAGCTCCTTGCTCCAATAACAATAACGGCAATCACTATTGTCGCTCCTGCAGGCGGAGTTCCAGCCGACGGAACGTCAGGAACCTATACGGCTACTATTACGGGGGCCACGGCGGCCAATACAACGCGACGAATCTGGTGGGGCGTTTTCGACGGTTCGACAGCGATTGTCCGTGACCAGAGCGTCGATGTTTTGGCTAATGGCGCGGGTGATTTCAGCGCTACCGTCACTTTTGCATTGTTCTCGAACCGAGCTGGAAATGTATCGAGCATTCATGCGAACGGAAGCCGGAACGCATCTATCGTGGTCAGAGCCAACGCTGGAACCAGATTCCTACTGGCAGGGTCTTTCGCGTCGGCTGCGACGGCGGCTACAGGAACAGTTGCGGCACCGCTGGCGTGGCGCACGACGGGTGATACTGGCACCACTTACGCAATCGCAGTCACGCACCCGGTGGCAAATACTACCGTAGTCGCTGGACAGCCGTTGGTGACCCTCGTTGCCTCAAGTATTATTCCCGTAACGAGTACATTTACGTTAACGGTGACGGGAACGCCTAATACCGTCGTTACCAACTTGAGGTGGAGCGTTGTCGAAACAAATTCATTGCCGCTTCGAGACACACTGGTTGTCGCGCCACGAGAATTCTCGGTAACGATCGGAGCTGGCGGTACCGGGGTTTATACCGGGTCATTCATTCTTTTTGTCCGAGCAGATCTGTCCGGAACTTACACCTCTGGAGTCGATGCTATTGTTGGCGACTTCGACAATCCAACTGATGATATGTATGTGTGGATAACGCCTGCTGGATTGGGCTCCGAGAAAATTCGGTCTGCGACATTCAAGACAAGGTGGGTATAGAGTTGGTAATGAGACTTCCGTTTGGCGATCGTTGCATGGCGAAAGGGCCGTGGCCCTAAGAAGTAGTGGTAGAGTTGCTTCATTTACCTCATACAATTGAGATTACTCCGACAATAGAGGCCATATATGAAACGCAGCCTGAACCTGCTGATGGCGTTGTTTCTCCTCGGTCATTTTTCCTATCCGACCTTTGGCCAGGGAGCTATTCACAAGAACCCTTTGGCGGAATCGATAATCGGTGATTGGGATCATCATGACAAGGTCCAAGACCTGCTTGGCGATACCCCAATTTCCAAGAGTGACCGAATGAACCTGAGTTTTCGCAAAGATGAAAGATCGTGGGACAAAGTGCCACCCGGAACTCGCGACCAGGCATTAGAATATTTTAAGGCAAAAGGGATTGACGTTCGTTTAACGGGATGGTTGAAAACGACGAGACCCATCGGCAGCGTCGAACGACCGGTCTTTTTGTTTGTCTATGATGGCATGCCCCGAATTCTATTCGCTCAGGACGAAGGCGATGTGCGATTTGGGCGACTTGGCCACTTTTACTTGGCCTTTGCAAAAGGCGAAACTCCCGACAGAGATATTCTCTTCATCACGCCGCGGCCATCGGATGCCTACACGGCGTTTCGGCGGGTGGCAAACAAGAAGCCGGAACAATAATAGGGTGGCCAGGGACGATGTGTCCGATAAGCAGGTCGACGTCCTCAGCGCGACCACCCTCAAACCACAGTCATCAGCTGAATTAACCGATTACGTCGTGAAGATGGCGTTTTCAAAGGACAACAAGAAACTCTGGATTCTGGATGCGAATCGAAATATCCAGTGCTTCGACCTGACGCCTAAAAAAATATCCCCATCGGCCAAGTTCCATCAGGAGGAGGCCTACTGGATTTACCCATGTTCAAAACGATCCGCACTCATTTTGGCATCGCATGACGGCAAAGGCGACACAACCCGCATCTCGTTCTACGACCTGAAGTCGCAAAAACTGATCCGCCGCATCGATTTGGAAGCACGCTTGAGATTTCTTAACATCTCCCCGGACGGGAGCCAATTGGTTGGCTGTCCAACTGAGGGCAGTATTGCACTGTGGAATATTGATGCACTGATAAAGAAGCGAACGTGACGAGGGGCGAGGCGAGTCGATATAAGTATATTTTCTTATATTGCCGCCCGCCCCGACGGGAGTCAGCGTAACAACGCGCTTGGATGTGAATTGGCGAGTTGCCGCCGTTGGGGCGGGCGGAATTCGCACGATCACAGTCGAATTGGCGCTCGTAATTGAAGTGACGTTCACTACTGGGGGCGTGACCGACAGTACGGATGACGACGAAGTGAGTCCGTTCTGTCAGGTCGCCAATCAGGCGTTCCTTGATCGCGCCGCCATCGGCTTCCGTCACGCCAATGACTTGCCCATACCGAAAACCGCCGCCCGCGAGACATATCGACATGACCGGTGGCCAATGGTTGCGGCCGGCGCTGCTAACCCTTGACCTGCCCGTCTCCGTACACGACATATTTGTAGGTGCACAATTCTTGCAATCCGCACGGGCCACGGGCGTGGAATTTGTCGGTGCTGATGCCGATCTCGGCTCCTAAGCCAAACTCGAAGCCGTCGTTGAAGCGCGTGCTGGCGTTGACGAGGACGGCGGCGGAATCGACTTCGGTCGTGAACTTGCGAGCGGCGTCCAGGTCGCGCGTCACGATCGATTCGGTGTGCCCGGAACCGTATTGCGTGATATGCTCGATTGCCTCGTCGATGTTTTGCACGACGCGGATCGATAGGATGAGGTCGAGAAATTCGGCGGCGAAGTCGGCCTCGCTCGCAGGCTTGATGGTGACACCCGGCGCGAAGCCGGCGGTCGCCGGGCAGCCGCGCAGCTCGACGCCCTTGGCGGTCAGCGCCGCCGTGACGCGCGGCAGAAACTTACCGGCGATTTCGGTGTGCACGAGTAGACTCTCGGTCGCGTTACACACGCCGGGCCTTTGGCATTTGCCGTTGATGACGATCGCCTCTGCCATCGTCAGATCGGCGGATTGATCGACATAGACGTGGCAGTTGCCCATGTAATGTTTGAGCACCGACATGGTGGCTTCGTCGGCGACGCGGCGGATCAGGCTCTCGCCGCCGCGCGGGATGGCGAGATCGATATAGCGATCGAGTTTGAGCAGTTGGCCGACGATTTCGCGGTCGGTGGAATTGACGAGTTGGACGGCGTCAACGGGTAACTTGGCCTCGCGCAGCGCGTCTTGGAGGATGGCGTGTAGGGCGGTGTTGGACGCCAGCGCTTCCTTGCCGCCGCGAAGGATGATCGCGTTGCCGCTCTTGACGCACAAACCGGCGGCGTCGATCGTGACATTCGGACGCGATTCGTAAATGAAGAAGATGACGCCGAGCGGCACGCTGACTTTGTTGACGAGCAGGCCGTTGGGCCGAACGTTGCTATCGAGCACCCGGCCAACCGGATCGGGTAACGCAGCGATCTCGCGCAGACCACTGGCGGCAACGCGGATGCGATCCGACGTGAGTCGCAGGCGATCGATATTGGCAGCGGTGAGATTGGCCTGGGTGGCAGCGGTGACATCGCCGGTGTTCGCCGACAGAATTTCGGGCGTGCGCTGGATCAGCGCATCAGCAGCGAGATGAAGCCAGCGGTTCTTCGTTTGCCCAAGTGTCGGCGCCAACGTGCGAGATGCCACTTTGGCGCGGCGGGCGAGATCGAGTGAATAGTCGCCGGGTGACGTCATTGTAAATCCGAATTTCACCACAGAGAGCACAGAGGTCACGGAGAAATAAAGAGAGAATGGTCCACCTTATTGGAAGTCGATCCGAATAATTCCCTCGATTGCATTTCTCTGTGTTCTCTGTGGTGAAAGTCCCCGATTAGTCGCCGCGGAGGTTTAGGCCGAGCTGACGTAGTTTCTCGCGGACTTCGTTGAGCGACGTCATGCCGAAGTTTTTCGCTTCGAGCAGTTCGTCGGCACTGCGATGGACGAGTTCGGCAAGCGAGGCGAGGTTGAGCCGATTCATGCATTTGCGTGCCCGAACGGAGAGGTTCAATTCGCTGACCGGTTTGTTGAGCAACGCCTGTTCGGCTTCGCTCAGGGCCTGGGCCGGCACGAAACGCCGATCGACTCCGCCGCCTTGCTCGAGTGCCTGCCCGATGCGCAGGTTCTTGGCGGAGAGGATGATCTTGATCTCGTTGAGCGAGGTCTCGCCGAAGTTCTTGCTGCTGAGCATCTGCGGCTCGCTGACGCGCGTCAGATCGCCAAGCGTGCGGATGTTCATTTTCTTCAAGCAATTTCGGCTGCGCACCGAAAGCTCGAAATCGGTGATCGAAATTTCCAGCACCTGGTTGAATTTGCTACTGGCGGCCTCGGCCTCGGGGTTGTAGGACTGCGTCAGCGACGACTCGGCGTCTTTCAAAAAGAGCCGAGCTTGATCGTGATTCGGGTCGGCGTTGAGCACGCGGCGATAGCATTCGGCGGCCTTTTCGTACTTGTCATTGTCTTCGTAGAGAATACCGAGGTTGATGAGCAAGCCGACATGCAACGGCGGATGGCTCATGCAGCGCTCGTAGAAGCTGATGGCCTCGTCGTCGTTGCCAACGAGATCGTTGCAATGACCGAGTTGGAATAAAGCGCCGGTGTGGCTTGGGTCGAGTTCGACTGCCTTCTCGAAATGCTCGACAGCCTTATCGCGCAGGCCGTCTAGCAAATAGCAGCTGGCGGCCTGGAAATGATACTCGGGGTTGTGGCTGGCCTGGTTTTCGACTTCTTTCAAAGTCGAGCGGGCATGGGCGACATCGCCCTTCAGGCGGTAGATGCCCGCTTTTTGCAGCTTTACCTGGTTGGCGTTGTAGCCCGATTTCTCAGCTTTCTCGAACGCTTTGAGCGATTCGTCAAGGTGCTGCTTTTCGAGCAGGGCTTTGCCGAGGTAGAAGTTAGCGAGCGCGCCTTCGGATTGTTTGAAGTTCTCGACGGCGTCGGTGAGATGGCCGATAAAGTACTGGGCGATGCCGAGCTTGAGATGCCAGCGTTTACCCGTGGCCGTGCCGACGTTGGCCTCGACCTTTTTCTTGAGCGCCTCAGCCGAGTCGCGCAACGCGCGGTACTGGGTCTTGCCCTGTGCCAGGCCGTTGCGGAGCTTTTCCACGGTTCCGGCGTCGCAGTCCTCGCGTTCGACCATTAGGGCTTTCAAATCGATCATGATCGTATCGACCATCGCGCAATCCTCATTCATGCGTTTGAGACGTTCTAGGGGAAAAAGATAATATAATGGTGAATCCCCGATTCCGCAAGGGTGGGGCGACCACTATGTTTAGCCGCTCGCCTTCGGCGAGCGCGGATGTATGGTTCGCGCGATTCGCCAATACGCAGCGCCCGCGCTCGCCAAAGGCGAGCGGCTAAACGAAACACAACATATGGCATCCTCACGAAAAACTCCCGAAACACCCGCTTGTTACGCGATGGTCCATGAAGGACTCGAATCGATCGCTGCCGAGGAGATTGCGCAATCGCTCGGCGGCGAGATCAAACGTCTCGGCAGCGGGCTTGTTGTCTTTCGCGTGCCCGAAATCGATCGCTCCATCCTAACTCTGCGGACCGTCGAGGACGTTTTCCTCTACGCCTGGGGCACGGATAAGCTCAGCTATCGCGCCACCGATCTCGAATCGATCCAACACTGGACCGATCGCGACGGCGATTGGGATCATCTGCTCAAGATCCACCATGCGGTCACGCCCAAGCCGAAAGGCAAGACGACGCTCCGCTATGTCGCCCAAATGAACGGCGTGCACGGCTATCGACGCATCGACGCGTCGAAGGCGATGGCGCGAGGCCTGGCGGGCAAGCTGCCTTCGAGTTGGCGCTTCGTTGACGAAAACGCCTCGATCGAGATTTGGCTCAAAATCGACGGCGCCATGGCGATCTGCGGCTTACGTCTCTCCGACCGAACGATGCGGCATCGCACCTACAAGCACGAGCATCTGCAGGCGTCAATCCGCCCGACCGTCGCCGGCGTCATCGCGCGGCTCGCCGACTTGAAGCCGGGGCAGACCGTGCTCGATCCGATGTGCGGCGCCGGTACGCTGCTCGCGGAAGCCCATCTTAGCGTGCGCGGCAAAAAAGGCGTCGGCGGTACCGAATGGGAGATGAATTACCTCGGCGGCGATATCGATGCCGGCCATGTCCGCGCCAGCCTGACCAACCTACGCCAGTTCGGCATCGCCGGCATCAAGAACTGGGACGCGCGACAACTGCCGTTGGACGATGAATCGGTCGATCGCGTCATCTGCAATCCGCCGTTCGGCAAACAGATGAGCACGCCCGAGGAGATCGGCCCGCTCTACCGCCAGAGCGTCCGCGAGATGGATCGCGTGCTAAAACCCGGCGGCAAGAGCGTGCTCATCGTGTCCGACGCAGCCGCCCTGCGAGCCGCCACCGAGCACGTCGGCTGGAAGGAGCTGCGCCGCCTTGGCGTCCGCCTGCTTGGCCAGCGTGCGTTTATCGGCCTCTATCGCAAAGCCGCGGAGTGAGTGCGGCGTGTCCGTTTTCCGCTTGCGGCTTAGCGCTCGGATAATCTCACGCGAGCGCTAAGCCGCAAGCGGAGGAAGGCCGCTGCCATCGTAATTGAAAACGAGTACGTCATGAGCGCGCAAGCAAAATCCGCCGGCCACGCTTCACCGCGCCAGGTATTGCTTGGCCTATTCATCCTGTTTCAACTCGCGTTCTTGATCGTCAACAACTTTCTCGATTTCGTCAAATGGGCGCCGACTGAGATGAAAGGCGAGCCGAAGAAAGCCATCAATCGCATCGTACCGGGGTTTGCGGAAGAACAGGGACACACCTGGCAATGGGCCGAACAGGTCGAGACCAACGTCCGCCGCTGGGTACAGCTGACGGGCCAGGACCAAGCCTGGGCGCTGTTCGCGCCGGCCGTCGGCACGTCCACCGGTTTCCCGGCCGTCGTGTTGCTCTGGGACGACCCCGCCGACGACGATACGCGTTTACCCGGCAATTTCGTCACCTTCGATGAGCGCAACGGCTTCAACATCTGCGGTCTCTGGGATCGCCCTCACGAAACGCCGTCGCTGCGCACGCACGGCATGCTCGGCGCGTTGGCGGCCAATAGTCCCTGGGAACGACTCGCGTTCGAGGCGACGCACATCGAGCGAACCGCAGCCACGCCGAAGCTCCTGCTCTCGCCCAATGAGCCGACCGACATTTCGAACTATCTACGCGTCGGCAATTGCCGGGTGCGGCGCTACGATGGCCAATTCTACTTCAACCCGCAACCCTACAGCAAATATGACGAGCCGAAGAATGATCCCGAACCGCCGGCAACGCTGGCCGAGCGAATGTCACGCCGCACGAAACGCCTGCTCACCGACTATCACGATCCCGCCCTGGAATACCTGCGCTGGCGGCTGCGGGCCTGGGAAGCCGAGAATCCCGGCCAACCCAAGCCAAAACAGGTGCTGCTGATGCAACGCTTCTACCGCATCCACGGACCAACCGAAACGCGCGGCTGGGATGGCCCGTACACCCTGCCGATCGCCCGTTGGCAGCCCGAAACGCGCATCGTGAGCCTGGCGAATAAACTCGAACCGTTCGATTTCTCTCAACACCGCTTCGTGCTGCCGTGAACGCAAACCCAACACAACCGCAGATCGTCGGCCTCGCCCCGTGGCTGCCTTGGCCTCTCTCGGCCTGCCCGTGGTGGACCGCGCCAGTACGGGCCGAGCGCCTGGCGATGTTGCGCATCGGCGTCGCCCTCTGCCTGCTCTTCGACATCGCCTATAATTATGCGCCGGCCACACTCGACTATTTCTCGAAAGCCGGCCTCGGCGATCCGACGATCTTCAACTGGCGCTTCAACGCACCGCGCCTGACCTGGTCGCTCCTTCGCGGCGTCGGCGACACGGCCACGCTGCACCTCGCGCTGGCCATTTGCATTGGGCTAACCGGGTGGATCGTGTTCAACTCGGTATCGCGCTTGATCGTCGGACCGGAGGATTCGCCGACCGACGACCGCACTGGTTTCGCCGTCTCGCTTTGGACCTGTGCGTTCACCGTCTACATCCTCGGGCAGTGGTCGCTGATGCTGCCCGACAAGCTCGACTATTTCGCCTGGCTTCTGCCGTTGATCGGCTTCGCGATTCTGACGACGATGCACCTGTTGGACTACGCCAATCGCCTGCGCGATCCGTCTTTTCGTTTGCGGCCGCTCATGATGTTGCTGTCCGTGGCGGTGTGTGGCTCGCTGGCGGGGTTCGGCCAATGGCTGGTGGCAGGCGAACCGGTCGACAAGGCCGCCGGCTGGGTGAAACTGCTGCGTTCCTGGCAAGACGATCACGGCTTGACCATGCTCGCCATGGGATTTTGGCTGACGGCGTGCGTGCTCCTGCTGCTCGGCATCATGACACGCTTCGCGGCGATCACGGCCTGGCTCCTGTCGATGTCGTTCGCCAACGCTAACCCGTACCTCGACAACGCCGGCGATACGATCCGCCTGATTCTGCAACTGTACCTGATGTTTAGCCCGTGCGGCGCCGCCTGGTCGGTCGATGCCCTGTTCGCTCGCCGACCTGGCCCCGTCTACGTGCATCCTTGGCCGTTGTGCATGGTCTTCGTGCAGATGATTTTCGTCTACTTCATGAATGGGTTGTACAAACTCTTCGGCGATAGTTGGCTTCACGGCTACAGCCTGCACTATGTGCTCGGCGACCTGGCGTTGACGCGCTTCTCGCAGTCGGCGATTCCGCTGCCCGTGTGGATGACGCGTATCATGACGTGGTCGGTGCTGATCTGGGAGGTGTCGTTCCCGGTGTTGCTCATAACGAAATGGACGCGAATCATCGCGCTTGTCATGGGCGTGTTATTTCACGTCGGCATCTTCGCGACGATGGAGCTAGGCGGCTTTGTGCCGTACGCCCTGTGCATGTACCTGCCGCTGTTGCCATGGGAACGGTTACGGCGGGGGTGAGTGGTGAGGATATTGACCAGAGGAGATGCCACAAAATCGCTGAGTCGCAAGCGGAAATTCAGCCCGTCTGCAGGTATCAATTACATCAACGGGTCTTGTCCTGTCAATTAGTTTCAATTCGATAACCATTCACGAAGTGCAAGCAATCCCGACTACGACCGGCGCGATTGCGAAAACTCGGCAACTTTTGACAAAGAATAGCATTGCTCTTAAGGCGTCAATGCGCGAGAATGGAGAGTGAGTGCGGCTGCAAATGTCAATCTCTGTGCGTTAGGCGTGTCGGTTATTCCATTCTTGCAATACACGCCGGGGATTCGGATTGCGCCCCTCGAAAAAAGTGGAGAATCTCCTCATGGCGAAGCAACCCGATCCCAACAACCAACCCGCCAAGTCACCCGATGCTGCTGCACCCGAGCCGTTGACTCCGCAACCGGCGCCGGCGTCGCCAATGCCGCCGAGCTTCCCCAACATGTCGCTGGACGATTCTGCCGTAGAGATACTCGACGTCGAGGAGGTGCTCGAGGATGTTGTGGAATTCGTCGATGTCGACGAAATCGAAGAAATCCCGGTCCTCGAGACGGCGCCGATGGATTCGGCAATCGTTGACGCTGCGGTTTCCGATGCGGATATCCTCGCCGACGATGTGTTCGACATTGCCGATGTCGTCGAAGTATCGCCGATGGATTCGGCAATCGTTGAAGCTGCTCCTGGCGAGGACTCGCTGTTCGTTGACGATGCGCTGATGACGGAAGGTAGCGGCGCCAATTACGATGACGATGCCGTGCAGGTCGTCGATTCGGCTGTGGTCCTGACGGAACCCGTCAGCAGCGGCGTAGTGTCGGCACACGTCGAGTCGCCGGTGTCCGAACCGTCGAGTTCCAGATTGGATGTTGAGCTGCTGCAGATGTTCGAGGAGGAACCTGCAGTCGAGTCCGCCGAACGGACGCCGACGCATGTCGAATCATTCCCGGCGGCGAATTTGTCGGCAGTCACTGGAAGCGAGATGCCGGCCCTCGCGGAGGAACCGATTTCCCAGGCGAGCGGCCAAATCGTTGCCGACGACCCAATGGATTTCGCTGGCCAGGAATCGTTGCCCGCAGGCGGTGGTGCGTTGTCGGGAGCGACGTCGATGGCACGTGCCGATGTCGAACCCGTTTCGGATGTGCACCTCGTCGAGGCGGGCGAGATCGCGCCCGTTGCCAAGACGCCGATTTCCGACCTCGCCTTGGCGGACCTGTTCGACGAACCCTTCGGGGCAGCTGCCCCCGAAGCGGTGCCGGCGTCCGCAATCGAAGCGGCGCCGTACGTAGGTGAGGATGAGGTTGATTTGGCGAGTTTGTTCGATGACGAGGTCGCTGAAGCCGTTCCAGCCTCCGCAGTCGAAGCCGCGATGCCCGTAAACGATTGCGATGCCGATGACGACGCGGCGAGCCCGTTTGCGGTGGAAGCGGACGAATTGACCGAAGCAGTGCCGGCGTCCGCAGTCGAAACGGCGGCGCCGGTCAGCGAGGCGGACATCAACCTGGTCAGCCTGTTCGCCGAGCAACGTGACGAACCCATTGCGGAGCCTGCCTGGGCGAAAACACCCGAGGCCAGATCAGCGATCCAATTGGTCGACGCAAAGATCGAGGCATTCGAGCTGGCGCCTCTGCTGATTCCGGCATCCGGCGTGAACGAAGCGTTGCCATTCGCGGACGAATCGATCGCCAGGCCCGATGCTGGGCCGTCAACGACGGCGCACGTGCCCTCCGACGCCGCTCTGCGCAGTCTGTTTGGTGTCAAGGAACCAAGCGATACCGCTCCGGAGGTGCCGCTCGCGCCGCGTTCGGATGTTCAGGCCAAGGCGATGCCGATTGCGGACGTGCCTCTGTCGATGAACGATCTTAGCGAAACGACACGGGCTTCAGGTTCCGTTTCAGCGCGACCTTTGGCGGATGACCATCGCGAAATCGTGCCTTCCTCCGAAGTCGTCGCGCGGGCGCCGGTGGGAGATTTCGGCGCGACCATTCCACTCTCCGGCGTCGGCACAAGCGGCGCTCGATCTGCAGTCGCTCCCGCTTCCGACATCTTGTTCCCGAGCGACGACGACGAATTTCCCGCCACACCGGCGGCTTCACCGAAGGCGAAGGCCGATGCGGTTGCCGACGAAATCGTCGAAGTCGAACCGTCGTCTAGCGTGCTCATCGACGACGGCATCGAAGACGTGGAAGAAGCGGCACCCGAATCGGACGTGCTTTTCGATGCCGCCGAAGAAGCCGACGACGCTGTGCCGAAATCGAGCGTCTTTTTTGAAAGCGCAGCCGAAGCATTCGAGGAAACAGAAGAAGACATCGATGAGGTAGTCGAGAACGTTGCAGACATCGAAGAAGCCGACGAAGCGGATGACGATATCGTCGACGCAGTAGAAGAAATCGATGAAATCGAGGACGCCGCTCCCGCGTCGGATGTGCTTTTCGAGTCTACCGAAGACGAAATTGTCGAAGCCGTCGAGGACATCGACGAATCGGCAGACGACGTTTTGGAAGCCGTCGAGGACATCGACGAGATCGACGAAGCTGCCCCGTCGTCCGGTGTGGTGTTTGATGAAGCCGTCGAAGACCTTGAGGACGAAGCGGACGAGGTTTTGGAAACCGTCGAGGACGTTGACGAGATCGAGGCAGGTGCCGCTGCATCGGATGTGCTCTTCGATGCAGCCGAGGAAGAAGTCGAGGAGGCCGCCGAAGCCCTTGAAGAGGTAGACGCTGAGACTGAAGCGGACGATGACTCCGCCATTTTCACGTCGGAAGATTATGAGAAATCGAATATCGGTTCGTCGTCGGTGTTCATCGATGACACTATACCCAGAGGCTCGTCTGCCAGTAAAGCGTCGGCGTCGGCTTCAGGCCCGAAGTCAGAGCAAACTCAGGCGTTTGGTCAAACCATCGCGTTTCAGCCTATCAGCAAGGTCAGTAGCCAAGCCAAGAATAACGATGATGACGACATGCTCGTAACCGAGGAGGAGTTGGACGGCGCCGTCGAGGCCTCAGCCGTGGATCTCGGCGAAATGCCGCCGCCGAAAGGCTCGTCCGCCCAGGGCATCGACAAATTGGCCGAGGCGCTCGAATCGGGCCTCGACGTCGGCGCTCGCGATATATCGAAAACCGATGATCCCGAACCGAGCGTCGTTTTCGACGAGATTCTCGACGACGAAACGGCAGAGCCCCCAAAGGGTAAGGGCAAGGGAAAGAAAGCCAAATCGAGGCTCGACGATGGCACTACCGAAACCGACAGCGCAGTCGTGCCAACCGGAGGCAAAGGCGGAACGAAGGCCAAGAAAGTTACCAAGGCGACCGGCGACGATATCGATCTTGACGCAATGTTCGAGGACTCCGACGCCGAGCAAGCCGTCGAATTCGACGATGAAGAGGTCGCCGAAGCCGTCGAATTCGACGATGACGACATCGAAGCCGCGGAAGCCTTTGAGGACGACGACGAGGAGGCCGAAGCCGCGGAAGCGTTTGACGCTGATGAAGAGGTCGAAGCCGCGGAAGCCATTGACGACGACGAGGAGGCCGAGGCCGCAGAAGCCATTGACGCCGATGATGAGCCTGAAGCCGCCGAGGATGTTGACGAGAACGCCGCCGCGACCTTTGACGACGACGATATCGCACCGCCGAAGAAAGGTTCGACGAAGTTCGGCAAAAAGACGCGAATGCACGAGGACGAGGAACCCGAAGCCGCCGAGGAGGTCGAAGATGCGGCTGCATTCGACGACGACGACGTCAAACCTGCCAAGAAAAGCAAGACCAAGCTGAGCAAGAAGCCCGCGTTCGATGACGATGACGACGAGGATTACAGCGCATCGACGAAGAAAGGCCCGCGGGAAAAAGCGGTCCCCGCCACGAAACCGGCGAGCGGCGGCAGCACGATCCTGCGCATTTTTGTCGGGATGTTCCTGATGGCCATCCTTCTCGGTGGCAGTATCGCCGGGGCGATCTTCGGCCTGCCCGACGAAAGCCGCAAGGTCGTCGAGCAGGTCTTCCCGCCGCCACCGCCGCCGAAAGCGAAGCCGGTCGAACGCTGGGTGACCGCTCGCGCCGAAGTCGCGCAAGGCAAGTACAAGGAAGCCGCGGAAATTCTCAAAGACGCTAGTGACGCCAACGAACTCGGCGTTCGCGGCGAGGCGGTGTGGCT